>NZ_DASYZI010000363.1:0-12899 GCF_035946395.1 Actinocrinis sp. | reverse complement strand
CGTGGAAAGGCCGACCGTCGGGAGGTCGACGGTCGGCCTTGGGCAGTTGGCCGCAGGGTTCTTACAGGTCGGCTTCCAGGAGCTTCTGGAGTCCCTTGGCCCGCTCGTCGCCGTAGTCGACGTTGCTGTGCGGCTGGTGGTCCATGCTCAGGACGCCGCCCTTGAAGGTGAAGCCCGAGGCGTTGTAGAACACGCCGCTGTTCTTGATCACGATCCTCGTCAGGCCGTCGCGCAGGGCCTCGCGGCCGAGGTCGTCCACGGTGATCGCGGACAGCGCGTCCACCAGCGGCTGGAAGTACACCTTCGGGAAGAACTCGGCGTAGCTGTCGGCGTAGTCGGCCACGGACAGCTCGTCCCACGCGACCTCGACCGGGACGTCGAAGCCCGCGGCCCCGTCTATCCGGGTCTTCCACAGTGCGAACTCTTCGTTCTTGAAACGCTCCGCCGCGCGGCGCTCAGCCAGACCCATCGGTAGCTCCTCACATTTCACGTTCCGGACACCGTGTCCGTCGTCGATCGCCGAACCTCGAATTAAAGCAGAGCGCTGATTTTCTGGTACAGGTCGCGGTCCGTGGCGCGGGGGAGCGCCGCGGACAGGTCCGCGTACACCGACAGCTCGCCGCGGCCCGGCTCGCCCTGCCCGCGACCGACCGACAACGTCACGCCGGCGCGGTGCTCGACCCGCAGCGTGCTGATCTCGCTCCACGCCTGCCGGCCCATCTCGTCGACCCGCACCTTCGCGACGGTTTCCCGCAGGCCGCGCAGCAGCACGGCGAGGTTGGCGGTCAGCCGGTCGGAGTCGGGCAGCGCCGTCCAGTCCACGGCGAGCGGGAACCCGTCGGCGGGCGCGAACTCCCGGCGCAGGACCAGTCGGCTGACCGGCTCGCCGACCTGCGGCGGCGGCACCCGGCCGCCGGTGAGCAGGTCCTGGAACGGCGCCGGGTTGTGCAGTTCGACCGCGACGATGCTCGCCACCGCCGCATATCCGAGCCGGCCGGTCTGCCGGTCGGCCAGCACCAGGGTCTCGTTCCCGGCGTCCGCGCCGACCGCGACGAGGGCTCCGCTCAGAGTCGCGCCACCGCTCACGTGAACGGCGACGATCGGCGGTTCGGCGCCGGGCGCGCGGTCGGCGCCGGCCAGCAATCGCAGCACCCCGACCGGAGTCAACGGCACCGCGGTGTTCATCAGTTCGTCCGGCGACCAGGTCACTTTCGGTACGTTTCCCCTGGTCGTGAGCCTCGGCCGCGCTTGTCACGCGGGCCGAATCCGAACACGCACTTCGACATGGCGAGCACCGTAGCACAGCGCACTGATCGCAAGTTCCGCAACGGGGATCCGCGCCGTGGGCGTCGACGGGCCACGCACCGCGGACAGCGATTACGGTGGAGAATGACATCCGCGGTCGCGACCCGTGCCCGCGGCAACCGCAGATTCCGAAGGATCGGCGACATGCGCGGCAAGCTGCGCATCTACCTGGGGGCCGCGCCCGGCGTGGGCAAGACCTACAAGATGCTCGAAGAGGCCCACCGCCGCGTTGAACGCGGCGCCGACGTGGTCGTCGCGCTGGTCGAGACGCACGGCCGCAAGCACACGCAGGCCATGCTCGACGGCTTGGAGACCATCCCCGCGCTCGCCCGCGTCTACCGGGACCGCTCGTTCGCCGAGATGGACCTCGACGCGGTCCTGGCCCGCAGGCCCCAGGTCGCGCTGGTCGACGAACTGGCGCACACCAACGTCCCCGGCGGCCGGCACGTGAAGCGCTGGCAGGACGTCCAGGACCTGCTGGAGGCGGGGATCGAGGTCATCGCCACACTCAACATCCAGCACCTGGAGTCGCTCAACGACGTGGTGCAGCGCATCACCGGCATAGCCCAGCACGAGACGGTGCCCGACGAGGTGGTGCGCGCCGCCGATCAGATCGAGCTGGTCGACATGTCCCCGGAGGCGCTGCGCCGCCGTCTCGCGCACGGCAACCTCTACACCGCCGAGAAGGTCGACGCCGCGCTGAGCAACTACTTCCGGGTCGGGAACCTCACCGCGCTGCGCGAACTCGCGCTGCTGTGGACCGCCGACCGGGTCGACGAGGTCTTACAGCGATACCGCGAGGACCATCGCATCGACAAGGTGTGGGAGGCCCGTGAACGCGTCGTCGTCGCGCTGCCCGGGGACGAGTCCGGCGAGCTGCTGATCCGCCGTGCCGCGCGCATCGCGCAGCGCTCGATCAAGGCAGTGCTCAATCAGGAGCGGGGCGCCGCGAAGAACGGCGCCGTCGGAGCCGAACTGCTCGCCGTGCACATCGCCCGCTCCGACGGTCTGGCCGTCGCCACCAGCGCCGCCGCCCTCGTGGCGCAGCGACACCTGGTCGAGTCGCTCGGCGGCAGCTATCACACCATCGTCGGTGACGACGTGCCCACCGCGCTGCTGGAATTCGCTCGTGCCCAGAACGCCACGCAGCTGGTGCTCGGCACGTCCCGGCGCAGTCGGCTGAACCGGTTCCTGACCGGGCGCGGCATCGGCGAGACGACCATCCGGCTCTCCGGTGACATCGACGTGCACATGGTCACGCACGAGGAGCCCAGGGACGCGCACTACCGGATGGATCAAATGGCCTGGCTGCCGCCGAACCCGCTGCGCGAAGCCTCGTGGGGCTGGCGTCGCTGGCGCGGGCTGCTCGCCGCCGTCCTCGCCCCGCTCGCGCTGACCGGCCTGCTCACCCACGTCTCGCGCGGCCTGAACCTGACCAGCCAGGTGCTGATCTTCCTGGTGGCCACCGTCGCCGTCGCCCGGCTCGGCGGGCTGCTCTCCGCCCTGATCGCGGCGGTGTGGGGCTCGCTGCTGCTCAACTACTACGTCATCCCGCCGCTGCACACCTTCACCATCGCCGAGACCAACAACGTCATCGCCCTGCTGGTCTTCGCCATCGTCGCGCTGACCGTCGCCTCCGTCGTCGATCTGGCCGTCAAGCAGACCCGCCGTGCCGCCCGTGCCTCCGCCGAAGCCGAGACCCTCAACGCGTTCGCCGTCTCGGTGCTGCGCGGCGACTCCGCGATCGCGGCCCTGCTGGAACGCTTCCGCGAAACCTTCGGCATGGCGTCCGTGGTCATGCTCCAGCGCGCCTCCGCCGACAGCGGCCGGGCCGACGTGCACCTGCCCGACGACAACGACGATCCGTCGCGCTGGAGCGTGGTCGCCTCGACGGGCGCCGACTGCGCGGCCTGCCCCGGACAGGCCGACACCGTGGTCGAGGCCGGTCCCGACGCGGTGATCGCGCTGCGCGGACGGACGCTGCCCGCCGCCGACCAGCGCGTCCTGACCGCCTTCGCCGCGCAGGCCACCGCCGCACTCGAACGCCGCCGCCTCGCGAAGTCCGCCGCCGAGGCCGCCAGCCTCGCCGCCGCCGACAAGCTGCGCACCGCTCTGCTCGCCGCCGTCTCGCACGACCTGCGCACACCGCTGGCAGCCGCCAAGGCCGCCGTCAGCACGCTGCGCGACCCCGACCTCAACCTGCGGCTCGCCGATCGGGTCGAACTGCTCGAAGCCGCCGACGAGTCGCTCGACCGGCTCACCCGGCTGGTGGAGAACCTGCTGGACATGTCCAGGCTGCAATCGGGCGCCTTGAAGCCGCGTCTGGAGTTGGTCGATCCCGGCGAGATCCTGCCGCACGCCATAGACGACGTCCCGGAGGCCGCGCAGCGCGTCTGCCTGGAGCCCATCGAGCACTCGGTGCCCATGATCGCGGACGCCCCGCTGCTGGAGCGCGCCGTGGTCAATCTCATCGGCAACGCGGTCCGGCACACCGACTCCCCGGTCACCGTCACCGTCTCAGCCCTCGGCGAGCACGTGGAGATCCGCGTCATCGACCGCGGCCCCGGCATCCCGCAGGCGGCCTGGGACCTGGTCTTCCGTCCATTCCAGCGCCTCGGCGACCGCGACAACGGCGCCGGCACCGGCCTCGGCCTCGCGCTGGCCCGCGGCCTGGTCGAGGCGATGGACGGCACGCTGAATCCCGAGGAGACGCCCGGCGGCGGCATCACGATGGTGCTCTCGCTCCCAGCCGCAGCCCCCGCACCTGTGCCCGCCGCGGATGAGGAACTGCTGGCGTGAGTGGTGCGCGGCTCAGGCGGGTGCGTGTTCGTCGACTGCGACCCACTGCGCCATCGAGCTGTTGATAGAGCCGAACATCCGGATTCTGGGTATTCGGGGCATCGTACGGATACTGGCACGGTTCATCCGGCCGCTGATTCTGGTGGCGCGGGCCCGCCAACTGGAAACGTGGATCGACGCTGTTGCGTGACGGGCGGTGATGCGCGGTGTCAGTCGGGTGAGTCCGGGCTGGTCCGGGTCAGTCGGGTGAGTCTGGCTGGAAGCGCATGACTCGGCGGTCGCGGCCCGGCGGCGTGACATCGCGGAAGCCTGCGGCTCGGAACGTCGCGGGTGATCCCATGTACGTGTACAGCCGTGCTGTGGGCTCGACCGGATAGCCCTCCACGACACGCGCACCTGCGGCGACGGCGTAGTCTGCGGCGGCGCGCAGTAGGCCGGTGGTCATGCCGCGTCTGCGCGCCTTGCTGTCGACGAAGAAGCACACGACGGACCAGACCGGTTCGTCGTCGATGCGCTGGAGAGCGCGGTAGCGTTCGAGCGCCCGGTACGTTTCGCGCGGCGCGATGGAGCACCAGCCGACCGGTTCGCCGTCCAGGTAGGCGAGCACGCCCACGGGCGTCCCCTTGACGGCGTGTGCGGACAGTTCCGCGATCCGCGACTCTTTCGTCGACTCCTTGAACTCGGTGCTGGTCATCCGCCAGCGCATGCACGAGCAGTAGCGGAACTTGCCGTGGCGCTGGGAAAACCGCTCCAGGTCACACTGCCGTTCGGCGGTGACGGGATGGAACTCAAGCGCGACGTCAGCCACCACGTCAGTCTTGCACGTGCGCAGGGCGAGGTGATCGGTGATCAGTGATCAGGGAACCTCGTGCTCGATGGGGTCCAGCACTATCCAGGTGCGGCCGGGCCGCAGCGGGAACGGGGCGCCGCCGACCGTGTAGGCGGTGGGCGACGTGTCGGTCGGCTTGGACCACTGGCCGTGCCAGACCCGGCCGTCGCGGTAGAAGTCGGCGGCGCCATTGCCGGTGGTCTGCGAGAAGGCCTCGTTGTCCGGGTGCCCGGCGTTGTGGTCGGTGTACAAGCCCCGCTTGATGTGGACGTGCTGGAGGATCACGTTGTCCATGCTCGTGCGGCCCTGGTCGGTGGTGAAGGCCTGGTGGCCGTCGACCGCCAGCAGCCACTGGCTGCGCGAGGCGGTGAAGGTGAAGTCGGCGCTCGGCATGGATACGCTCACGAAGGCGGCCGGTTGCCCGCCGGGCGGCGCGGCGCCGAAGTGCAGGCCGATGTCCTGCGCCGGGGCCAGGTGCGGGTAGGCGGCGAAGACGTCGTGCGGCCTGATGTAGGTAGGGTCGCTGCCGCCGTTGCTGAACAGCCGCATCGCGTCGGCGGGGGTGATGTTCTGTAGGTTGGCCCTCGACAGGGGCCTGAGCAATCCGTAGATCGCCCCGGAGTAGGCCAGTCCGACGCGGCCGTAGGCGGCCAGCAGCGGGATGTCGGTCTGCCGGGCGCTGCGGATCGGGCCGACCCGGGCCGGGGCGTGATTGCTGTCGAAGACGGCGAGGTAGCGGCTCAGCCCGCCCTCGACCTGGATGACGTAGACCAGGCTGGCCGAGTTCAGCCCGGACTGCTCGAACTGCGGATAGCCGACGTTGTCGATCTTCGCGGCCAGGACCCTGCCTGCCACGCCTATGCCGGTCAGCGGGTTTCCGAGCGGCGTCGGTTTCGGGGGTGTCGGCGTCGGTTTCGGCTTCGGGCTCGGCTTGGGACTCGCCTTCGGTGGCGGCGGCGGGCTGCTTGAGTAGCTGGAAACGCCGAGGTACGTGCCCGCGCCGATCGCGGCGAGCGCTGCTGCGCCGAGCACGGTGCGTCGGCGCAGCAGCGCGCCGGCGGCGCCGTCACCCGCGTTGTCACCGTCGTGGGGGACTGAATTCGTAGGGTCGGCCATATACGCACTCACCACCAGAACCAATGTCGCAGGACGTGCGCGATGTGACGACTCGGCGGCGGCCCGATCGACCGACGAATCGCCACGCCGGATTCCACCGGGCGCGATTTTCAAACGGTCGTGCTGCTAGATCACCAGGCGTGCCGGATCGGTCACCGCGGCGGCGGGCGCCTGCTGCTCGCCGGGTGTGTCGTCGAGGGCTGTCGAGTCGACCGGCAGGGTGAGGCAGACCTCGAACCCGCCGTCCGGTTTCCGCCCGGTGGACAGTTCGCCGCGGTACAGCGCCGCGCGCTCGCGCATGCCGGTCAGGCCGACTCCGGCGCCGCTGTGGCCGGTGGCCTGCGCCGCGTCGGACCGCGGCGTGCGGGACCGCTGGGGCGGGATGCCGTGCGGGCCGGCGTCGGCGATGGTGACCCGGATGTGTTCCGGTTCGTATTCAAGCCGCACGTCCACGGACGAGCCCGGCGCGTGTTTCAGCACATTGGTCAGCGACTCCTGCACCACCCGGTAAACGCAGAGCTCGATCCCGGCGGGCAGCGGGCGCCGGCGCCCGGCGACCGTGTAGACGGACGGCGTGCCGGAGAGCCCGACCCGCTCGATCAGAACCGGCAGCTGCGCGATTCCGGGCGCGGGCCGGTCGTCCGCCGCCGCGCGGGCGCCCGCTTCGTCGTCGTCCGGACGCAGCAGGCTGATGAGCCGGCGCAACTCGGCGAGCCCCTCGCTGCCGACCTCGGAGATGGTGCGCAGCGCCTGGTCCGCGGTCTCCAGGTCCGAGTTGAGCACGTAGCGCGCCAGACCGGCCTGGACCGCGATGACGGAGAGATGGTGCGCGGTCACGTCGTGCAGCTCTCGGGCGATGCGGATGCGCTCGAACAGCACCGCGCGCTGCTCCCGGTCGCGCTGCTTGCGCTGGAGCTGTTCGTTGTACTCGGCCATGAGCGCATGGCTCTCCAGCAGCCTCCTGGCTCCGTCGCCGATGATCGCGATGGCCAGCACCCACGCCAGGGTGCCGAGGCAGATGTCGAAGGTGGAGCCCACCCACTCGTGTACGTTCCCGTACATCAGCTCGGCGTACGCGACCGCGGCGGCGGCCGCGGTCCAGAGCCGCCCGCGGCGTGACGCCACCGTGAAGAACGCCAGTTGCAGACCGATCTGGTTCAGGCTCAGCCAGTACCCGCGCGCCTCGTACACCGCGACGAGAGCGGCGCATCCGGCCATCACGGTCAGCGGGTACCGCCGCCGCACCACCAGGGCCGCGCCCACCGCGAGGGTCAGCGCGACGGCGAGGGCGTCGAATCGCCGCGGGCCGGAGTGCGGGTAGTAACCGGTCGCGGTCGTCAGGTAGTACCAGGTGACGGCCGCGGCGATGGCGAGATCGGCGACGGTCGGCGGTATCGAGGCGATGGCTGAGATCACGGCCCTCGCCGCGTCGTGCAAGCGGAGCATCCGCACAACCTAGTGATCGCGGGTGCGGCCTGTCCTCAATCGCAAAGGGCTTCATCGCAGCCTTGGGTAAACCTTTGCGGTATTACGCCCTGCTGCGTACGTTGCACGCGCCGCACGGACTGTGAACCTGCGGGGAACGCGGTGGACCGAGTCCGACTGAAACGCTTGACCGGCGCGTGCGCGGTGCGTCGCGCGCTGCGGTCGAGTGTGCTCGAAAAGACTGTGCTCGAAAAGTACGTGCAAAACAGAGCGTGGGGCAGGCAATGAGGTTCGTCCATCGGGACGGCGGCGTCGAGCGTGAATGGGAAGTGCGGCTCGGCCGCCCGGATGCGGTGGTCGCGGACCTCGCGGCGGCGCTGGGCTCGCCCGGCGGCCGACTCGTCATCGACGGCCGGGAGGTGCCGCCCGGGGCCGCGCTGACCGGATCGGGACTCGTCATGGGGTCGCAGGTCGCGGTCGGCGCGCGGGCGTCGCACCGTGCCGCCGCCCCCGATCCCGGTTTCCGCCGGGACGACGACCGGACCGCGACGATGCGGGCGAATCCGGGCGCGGTGCTGCGGATCATCGGTGGCCTTGACGCGGGGCTGTCGGTACAGCTGCCGCCCGGACGCTTCCGGCTCGGCCGTGGCGACGAGGCGGACGTGCGCGTGAGCTGTCGCGACGTGTCGCGCCTGCACTGCGAGATCGACGTCGCCGACGACGGAGCGGTGACCGTCGCGGATCTCGGGTCGAGCAACGGCACGGACCTCAACGGCGCCCGGCTGACCGACCCGGTGAGCATCGGCCCTGATGACGTGGTGTGCGCGGCCGGCCGGGTGGCGTTCCGGGTGCTACCCGCGGAAGCGCTCGGCCCGGTGCAGTACATCGATCCGGCGCGGGAAGCCGGGGCCGGCGGCACGCTGCCGTTCAACCGTGCTCCGCGAGTCGCCACACCGGCCGGTGCGCCGCCGGTGCGCCTGCCCGAGCCGCCGCGGCGCACCGAAGGGCAGCCGCTGCGGATCTCGGCCATCGTCGCGCCGCTCATTCTCGCGGTGGTCATGGTGCTGGTGCTCAAGAACCTCGCGTTCGCCTTTCTCGCGATCATCAGCCCGCTGATCATGCTGGGAACCATGCTGGAGGACCGCACTCGGGGCAGGTTCAGCCTGCGCCGCGGAAAGCGCGAGTACGCCGCGCGCCTCGTCGAGGCCCGCGAGCAACTCGCGGCGCGGCGCGAGGAGCAGATCGCCCGGCTGCACGCTCAGTACCCTGACCCGGCGGAGCTGTGCTACCGGGCGTCGGCGCCGGGATTGCGGCTGTGGGAACGGCGCCCCGGCGCGGCGGACTTCCTGAAGATCTCCGCCGGTCTGGCCGACCAGCGCTGGGAGCCGCCGGTGGACCGAGGCCGCCGCGGCGATCAGGAGCTTGACGCGCTGCTCGCCGAAGCGGTCGCCGACGCGGCGCGGCTGACGCAGGTCCCGGTGGCCGTCGACCTCGCCGAAGGCGGGGTGCTCGGGCTGGAGGGCGACCGCGCGGTGGCGCTCGCCGCGGCCCGCGCGGCGCTTTGCCAGGCGGTCGCCGGAAGCGGCCCGGCGGACGTCGCGGTCGCGCTGTTCGTGGACGAGGACCGGATCGCGGACTGGGACTGGACCAAGTGGCTGCCGCACGGCGCCGATCCGCGATCCGGCGCGTCGCGCCTGGTCGCCGTGGGCGCGGAACGGTGCGAGGCGCTGGCGCGCAACCTGCTGTCCGAGTCCGCCGCGGCCGCGGCCGGCCGGGAGGCGGACCTCAAGCGGAGCGGGACCTCGGCCGGGCAGGGCACGCCGGGGACCCCGGTGCTGCTGGCCGTGGTCGACGGCGCGACCCTGCTTGAGGGCCGGCCTTGCTCGCTGCGGGACGTGCTCGGCGGCGCCGCCGGACCGGTGGCCGGGATCGTGCTGACCGGGCGGCTGCCCGCGCTGTGCACCGAGGTTCTGACGGTGACGCCCGACGGTGCCGGCGCGCTGCGCCGGGTCGCCACCGGCGAGCGGATCGACGAGGTCCTGGTCGCCGGTATGACGCGGCACGGCGCTCGCGGGCTGGCCCGCGCGCTCGCCAGGTTCGAGGATCCGGAGCTGAAGGCCGAGGGGGCGGGGCTGCCGGACCGGGTCGGCCTGCTGCCGCTGCTGGAGTTGGCCGGGCCGCTCGACGCGGCGGTGGCCGCGCGCTGGCACGCGACGGTGCGGACCCTGCGGGTGCGCGCGGTGCTCGGGGTGGCCGAGCGCGAGGTGTTCGAGGTCGATCTCGACGACGACGGCCCGCACGCGCTGATCGCGGGCACCACCGGCTCCGGCAAGAGCGAGCTTCTGCGTACCCTGATCGCGAGTACCGCGGTCGGCGCCGATCCGGAGCACTTGACCTTCGCGCTGGTGGACTACAAGGGCGGCGGGGCACTGGACGAGTGCGCGCGGCTGCCGCACGTCGTCGGCCTCGTGACGGACCTCGACGAGCAACTCGGCGAGCGTGCGCTGCGCTGCCTGGAGGCCGAACTGCGTTACCGGGAGCACGCGCTGCGCGGCGTCGGGCTCAGCCACGTGCGCGAGTACCAGCGGCTGCGGGACACGCAGCGCCCTGAGCTGGAGCCGATGCCCCGGCTCGTGGTGGTGATCGACGAGTTCGCCACGCTCGTCAAAGCGCTGCCGGAGTTCGTCGACGCGCTCGTCAGCATCGCTCAGCGGGGGCGCAGCCTCGGCATGCACCTGGTCATGGCGACGCAGCGTCCTTCCGGCGCGGTGAGCGACGCGATCAAGAACAACGTCAAACTGCGCCTGGCGCTGCGTTTGGAGAGCACCGCCGACTCGCAGGACGTGATCGACTCGCCGGCCGCCGCGTTCATCGGCAGCAGGCAGTGGGGCCGCGGCTTCTACCGGGTCAGCGCGAACGAGGTGCTGCCCGTGCAGACAGCGCTTTCGACCGGCGTGACTCCCGCGGAAGCCGCTGCCGGCGGAGTGACCCTCCTACCGTTCCGGTTGACGTCGGGCGACCGGGCCGGATCCGCTTCGGCCGACGGCGCGACGCCGACGGCCGGCGGGACGGCGCTCAGCGAGGAGGGGCCGAGCGACCTGACCCGCCTGGTCGACGCGACTCGCAGAGCGAGCGCCGCCGCCGGGATCGGCCGTCCGCGCCGACCCTGGCCGGACCCGCTGCCCACCACGGTCGCGCTGGGCGCGCTCGGCGCCGCGGTACGCGGCATCCAGACGGACGTGGGCGGACTGCCGGCGCTGGCGGTCGCCGACGATCCGGACCGCCAGGCGCAGTATCCGGTCGGCTGGGATCCGGCCGCCGGAAACCTGCTGATCTACGGCGCGGTCGGCGCCGGGGCGTCGACCGCGCTGGCCGCGCTGGCCCTCGCGCAGGCGGCGGCGCAGCCGCCGGACCTCCTGCACGTCTACGTGCTCGACATGGGCTCCGGCGATCTCGCGCCCCTGGAGCGGCTGCCGCACACGGGGGCGTACATCCGCGCCGCGGAGCGAGCGCGGCAGATCCGGCTGATCAGGATGCTGCGGCGCGAACTGGAACTGCGGAAGGCGGGCGGCGGGCGCAACGTGGCGGCGCGCGGCGCGGGTGCTCGCGGTGTCGCGACGGGCAGTGTGGGCGGAGGCGGTGTCGGCGGACATGGTGTCAACGGACCCGGTGCCAGTGGACATGGTGTCAGCGGACATGATGTGAATGGCCCCGGCGTGACGGCTTCGCCCGCGCGGTGGCTGGTCCTCATCGACAATGTCGGCTCCTTGAGATCAGAGCTCGAAAAGGACTTCGCCGGACTCGGCGTGCTGGACGAGCTTGAGCGGATCTTCGCGGACGGCCCGGCCGTCGGCCTGCACATCGTCGCCACCGGCGACCGGGTCGGGGCGATCCCGGGCGCGTGGGCGGCGCTGAGCCGCCAGAAGCTGCTGATGCGGCTGGCCGATCCGAACGAGTACGGCGGCTTCGACATCCCCCGCAAAGCAGTCCCCGGATACGTGCCGGGCCGGGCGCTGGTCGTCGCGACACGGCAGGTTCTTCAGATCGGCCATCCGGGTCCTGACCTGGCGTCGGCCGTCGCCGAGGTCGTGCGCCGCCGGCCGGGCGCGAAGCGGACCGCGCATCCCGTCATGCTGCTGCCGGAACGCATCGACGCTGATCAGCTGCTGTTGTCCGGCGCCGTCGCCGCGACCGGCGCGGAACCGTGGTCCATCCCGGTCGGGTTCACCGAAAGCAACCTGGCGCCGGCCGCGCTGAGACTGTACGAGCACGAACACGCGCTGATCGCGGGCCCGCCCAGGTCCGGCCGCAGCAGTGCCCTGATCGCCATCGCGGCCACGGTGCTGGCCGCGGCGGACCCGCCGACCGTGGTGGCGTTCGCGCCCCGGCGCTCCCCGCTGCGCGACCTGCCCGCCCCGGTGGTCGTGTGCACCGACTACGCAGAGCTCGAACCCACCCTCGCCCCCATCGGCGGCAGGACTCTGCTCCTGGTTGACGACGCGGACACGGTTCCCGACGCCCTCGGGGTGCTCGACCGCTGGATCGTGAAGTCGGGCCCCGGCAGGCACGTGGTCGCGGCGGGGCGTAGCGACGGGATCCGGCGCCAGTTCGGCCTGTGGACACAGAAGGTGCGCGACGGCCGCTGTGGCGTGCTGCTCGCCCCCGACCACGACATGGACGGCGACATGCTCGGCGTCGCGCTGCCGCGCCAGCACCGGATGGCCCCGTTGCCGGGCCGGGGCTATCTGGTGTCCGACGGCGGGATGGACGGCGTGCAACTCGTGCTGGCGGCGCTGTCCCGCGGACCCGCCGAGCCTGTCGCGTCGGGAAGACACGGACGGCCTGCGTACAACGACCGTGGTACGGGGGAATTCCAACGACCGGTAGACGACCACTGATCGGGTCTTCCCATAAGTTCTCCACTGCACGGCCGGTGAATGGCGATACGGCGTCCCGGCACCAACCGACACAGATACGGATCAGGACCGAAACATGAGTGACGGAA
Organism: Actinocrinis sp.; assembly: GCF_035946395.1. Taxonomy (NCBI): domain Bacteria; kingdom Bacillati; phylum Actinomycetota; class Actinomycetes; order Catenulisporales; family Actinospicaceae; genus Actinocrinis; species Actinocrinis sp. The sequence continues at coordinate 420 of NZ_DASYZI010000363.1, read as the reverse complement.
CCGTCAAGGTCACTGCCGAGGCGCACCTCCACATCAGCCAGCTGAACAGCTCGCTCGGCGCGTTGAACGACCTGATGAACCAGATCGTGGCGCACGGCACCGCGTTGACCGACCCCAACGTCTGGGCAGGCCCCGCGGCGAGCATCTTCAGCCAGCAGGTGTGGCCGCAGGTTCAGAGCCAGCTCGGCCAGCTGACGGGTTCGCTGGGCTCGCTCCAGCAGCAGGTGATGGGCACGCTCAACAACATCACGCAGGCCGGTTCCGGGCTCCCGCTGCTCGGCAGTCTGCCGCTGGGCAGTCTGCCCCTGAGCAGCCTGCCGATCAACGGGCTGTGAGCCGGCGACGCGGTAGGGTCGGCGCGGCTCGACTCAGAGAACTGAAAAACGGCACCGAAGCCTGACGGCGGTGGGGGGGGGGGCC
>NZ_DASYZI010000362.1:0-2816 GCF_035946395.1 Actinocrinis sp. | reverse complement strand
GTCGGACCTTGGGGTTTTCGTCGGTCGTTCGAAATACACTGCTGGCCTATGACGACCCTGTCCGACTCGGTGGAGCCCGGTGACGTCTCGCCGTCGCCGCACTCCTCCTCGGCCATGTCGGCCACGTCAGCTGTATCGGCTGTGTCAGCTACGCCTAGCCTGGCCGAGCTGTACCTGCGCACTGCGCACCGGATTCGGCGGCGATCCGCGCCTTCGTACGAACGGTTCGGGCTGACTGAGGCTCAGGCGCGGGCGCTTCGTGTGATCTCGCGGTACGACCGGCCGCGGATGGCTGATCTGGCTCAGGCGCTGGAGGTCGTGCCACGGTCCATCACGTCGATGGTGGACACGCTGGAGTCCGCTGGCTTTGTTGCCCGGCAACCTGATCCGACGGACCGGCGGGCCACGATCGTGGTGTTGACGTCGGCCGGGACTGAGGTTTTGCGGCAGGTGGGGCGGATGCGGGCGGAGGCGGCGGAGCAGTTGTTCGCGAAGTTGTCGGCGCGGGAGCAGGGGGAGTTGCGGAGGTTGTTGGAGTTGCTGGACGAGGGGGAGGAGCCGCTGCCGTCTCGTCGGCCTAGGGCGACGTAGAGATAGGGATGGGGGATGAGGACGTGGGTGTAGGGAGGGATATGGGGGTGTGGCGCAGGTGTCGGGACGTGGGGTGAGGGTGGGGCCGGGCGGGGTGGGGACGAGGTTGGGCTGGGCTGGGTGGGTGTTTGGAGTGGTGGGATCGGGGGGTGGGGGCGGATAACTGATTGGGGGCGGGATCGGGCGGTCCCTTACCCTTGACCCGTGACCCCTGCCGAACTGTCTGCCGCTGTGGTCGCCGCGCTCCGGGATGCCGTGGACGCTGGCGACCTCTCCGTTTCCGTGCCCTCCGCCGTCACGGTGGAGCGCCCGAAGAATCGGGACCACGGTGACTACGCCACCAACGTCGCGATGCAGCTGGCGAAGGCGGCTGGGCAGCCGCCGCGGGCGGTGGCGACGGTGATTGCGGCACGGCTGGCGGCTATGCCGGGGGTCAAGCAGGTCGACATCGCCGGACCCGGGTTCCTTAACATCACGCTGGACGCCGCTGCTGCCGGGGAGTTGGCACGGGCGGTTGTGCTCGCTGGGGCCGCGTATGGGACGGGGTCTGCGCTTACCGGGCAGGACATCAATCTGGAGTTCGTATCGGCGAACCCGACGGGGCCGATCCACATCGGCGGCGTGCGGTGGGCGGCGGTTGGCGACGCGCTGGCGCGGATTCTGCGGGCGTCGGGCGCCCGGGTGGTTACCGAGTACTACATCAACGACGCGGGTGTGCAGATTGACCGGTTCGCCGAGTCGCTGCTGGCGCTTGCCAATGACAGGCCGGTGCCCTCGGACGGGTACGTCGGCGCTTATATGAGTGACATCGCCACGCAGGCCGTCGCGCGGCAGCCGGGGTTGCTCGCGCTGTCGGAGGATGAGCAACTGCGGGCGTTCCGGACTGTGGGGCTGGACTTGATGCTTGAGCAGATCAAGCAGTCCATGGAGGATTTCGGCACGCACTTCGACGTCTGGTTCTCCGAGCAGTCGCTGTACGACGACGGCGCGGTCGAGGGGGCGCTCGAACGGCTACGGGAACAGGGGCACGTCTTCGAGCGGGACGGCGCGGTCTGGCTGCGGACCACCGACTTCGGCGACGACAAGGACCGGGTACTGATCAAGGCGGACGGAGAGACGACCTACTTCGCGTCCGACACTGCTTACTACATCAACAAGCGGGACCGGGGCTTCACGCCGCTCATCTACCTGCTCGGGGCCGACCACCACGGCTACATCGGGCGGCTCAAGACCATCGCGGCCTGTGCTGGCGACGATCCGGAGCAGGACATCGAGGTCCAGATCGGCCAGTTCGTGAAGATGCTCAAGGACGGCCAAGAGGTCCGGATGTCGAAACGGGCCGGCAATATCATCACGATTGATGATGTTGTGGAGTGGGTCGGGGTGGACGCGGCGCGGTACGCGCTGACCCGGCAGTCTACGGACTCTAATATCACTCTTGATATCGATGTACTGACTAGTAAGACGAATGATAATCCGGTGTTTTATGTGCAGTATGCGCACGCGCGGATGTCGTCGGTGAAGCGGAACGCGGCGGAGCTCGGGATCGACCGGGGTCCGGCGCAGGAGTTCGACCCCGGGCTGCTCGTGCACGAGAAGGAGTCGGAGCTGCTCGGCGCGCTGGGTGAGTTCCCACGGGTGGTGGAGACCGCGGCGGAGCTGCGGGAGGTGCACCGGATCGCGAGATATCTGGAGCAGTTGGCTACCGCGTACCACAAGTTCTACGACGAGTGCCGGATTCTGCCGAGCGAGCGGTATCCGGTGCCGGCGGAGCTGACGCGGGCCCGGCTGTGGCTGGCCGAGGCGGCGCAGACGGTGGTGGCGAACGGACTGGGGCTGTTGGGGGTCTCGGCGCCGGAACGGATGTAGGTGGCGGAGCGTGTGCGGCGGAGGGTATGTGCTGCGTGTGCGTGTGCGTGTCCTTGTGTATGCGTGTATGTGCGCGTGTAGCGGTGTGTAGGTGTGGGATGGGGTGGGGCGGGGTGTGTCTTGGGTGGTAGATCGATGGGTTGGGTGGTGGGATCGGCATCGGCGATCTGTGGGCTGTGATCTGCGGTGCGTTGGACCGTGAAGTGATGATCACATGGTGATCGTGAGTTACGTGAGTTAGTGGCCTGTGACTTGTGACCTAGTGAGTGAGAAGAGAGCCAGATGAGCCGCGCAGCGCACCCGGCCGGACCGCGACACGCTGACGTGCTGCCTGGTGGCGCGGTGCCTGCGCCGCC
>NZ_DASYZI010000361.1:0-20784 GCF_035946395.1 Actinocrinis sp. | reverse complement strand
GCGCCGAGGCTGGCGAGCACGCTGCCGGCGCCGAGCGCGCGCAGGCTGCGTGCCGCCTCGATCACGTCGCCGAGATCGCGCAGCGGCGCGCCGACCGCCTCGGCCAGTTCGTCCCGGTTCGGCTTGACCAGATCGGGGCCGGCCGCGACGGCGCAGAGCAGTGCCGGGCCGCTGGTGTCCACCGCGACGCGGATGCCCGCGGCGGCGAACTGCGCCGTGAACCCAGCGTAGACGTCCACGGGTACGTCCGGCGGCAGACTGCCGCACATCACGACCCAGTCGGCCGTGCCCGCGCAGCCGAGTATGGCCCGCGCGACCGCATGGAACTCGGCGACGGTCAGCGGCGCGCCCGGCTCGTTCACCTTGGTGACGGCGCCGTCCGCCTCCACGAGGGTGACGTTGGAGCGGGTGCGCGCGGCGATCGGCACCGCCACCGCGGGAACCTGCTCCTCGGCGAGCAGCCGGACCAGTTGCTCGCCCTCCGCGCCGCCGCTCGGGATCACCGCGCGCGAGCCGACGCCGTTGGCCAGCAGCGCCCGCGCGACGTTCACCCCCTTGCCGCCCGGATCGAGGTGCGCTGGGGCGGCGCGCAGCACCGCGCCGCGCGAGAGCGCGTCCACCTCGAAGGTCCGGTCGAGGCTCGGATTGAGCGTGAGCGTGACGATCATGCCCGCACCACGCGCACGCCGCGCTGCTCGAAGTCCGCCGCCGTCTCATCGTCGAGCCCTGAATCGGTGATCAGGGCGTCGAGACCGGACAGGTCGCCGAAGCGGGCCAGGCAGTCGTTGCCGAACTTGGTGTGGTCGGCCAGCAGGACGGCACGGCGCGCCGCGCCGATCATCGCCCGCTTCACCGCGGCCTCGGCCAGGTCGGGGGTGGTCAGGCCGTGCGCGGTCGACACGCCGTTGGTGGCCATGAACGCCACGTCCACGCACAGCTGGGAGAGCGGGGCCAGCGACCACTCGTCGACGGTCGCCAGGGTCCTGCCGCGCACCCGGCCGCCGAGCAGCAGCACGGTCAGGTTCGCCCTGGTGGCCAGCTTGGTGGCCAGCGCGGGGGAGTTGACCACGACGGTCAGCTCGCGGTCCGCGGGCAACACGTCGACCAGCCGGCCGGTGGTGGTCCCGGCGTCGATGACCACCGAGCCCTCCTCGGGCAGCTCGGCGAGCGCGGCCTTCGCGATGCGCTCCTTCTCCGCGGTCATCACCGCGTCCCGGGTGGCGACCGCCGGCTCGAAGCCCAGCCGCTCGACCGGGATCGCGCCGCCGTGCACCCGCCGCACCACTCCGGCGCGCTCCAGCACGGTCAGGTCGCGCCGCACCGTCTCGGTGGTCACCGCGAGCTCGGTGGCCAGGCCCACCACGTCCACCCGGCCGTGCGCGCGCGCCTTGGCCAGGATGGCCTGCTGGCGCTCCTCCGCGTACATGATGTTGGATTCACCGCCAATCGATGTTGCCTTTGCATTGTTTACACCCGTATATGTGGCGAGTCAACGAGTAGCCGTCACCTGATCTGCGGGCCGCTGTACCGCGAAACCAACAGAAACACAGAAGATGTTCACGGCTTCAGCGGCTGTCAGCGGCCCGGCCTAGGATCGGCTCCATGTCCGCAAGCGCAACCGCAGTCGAGCTCGCCGTGTTCGAGCCGGATCGGTTCGAACAGCATCGGCGCGAGCTGACCGGTTACTGCTACCGCATGCTCGGCTCCTCCTTCGAGGCCGAGGACGCGGTGCAGGAGACGATGATCCGCGCCTGGCGGGCGCAGGACGCCTTCGAGGGCCGGTCCTCCGTGCGCACCTGGCTGCATCGCGTCGCCACCAACGTGTGCCTCGACATGCTGCGCAGCCGCAAACGCCGGGCGCTGCCGATGGGGCTCGTGCCGGTCTCGACCGCCGACGTGGCCGACATCGGTCCGAAACTGCACGAGAGCATGTGGGTGCTGCCGGTTCCGGACGACCGGGTGTTGTCCGACCACGCCGATCCCGCGCAGGTGGCGGCGCAGCGCGACAGTGTCCGTCTCGCGTTCCTCGCCGCGCTCCAGCACCTGCCGGGCCGGCAGCGTGCGGTGCTGCTGCTGCGCGATGTGCTCGGCTGGTCCGCGGCGGAGGTGGCCGAGTTGCTCGACGCCACGGTCGCCTCCGTGAACAGCGCGCTGCAACGGGCCCGCGCCACGCTCGCCGCGCACGACCCCGGGGCCGCGACGCAGCCGGACGACGCCACGCGCCGCGAACTGCTCGCCGAGTTCATGGACGCCTTCGAGCGGTACGACGTGGCCCGGATCACCAGGATGCTGCACGACGACGCCATCCAGTCGATGCCGCCGTACGCGCTGTGGATCAGCGGCGCGGACGAGATCGCGCGATGGATGACCGGTCCGGGCGCCGGGTGCGAGGGGTCACGCGTCATACCCGTCGCGGCGAACGGCACGATCGCCTTCGCGCAGTATCGTCGCGGGGGCGCGGAGCCGTGGGCGATCCAGACGCTGTGGCTCGACGGCCGCCGCATCCGCCAGATCCACACGTTCCTGCTGCCGGAGCAGCTGTTCCCGCTCTTCGGTGTGCCGATGTCGCTCTGAACGCGGCTCTTTGACATGGCGCTGACCCGCTGAGCGAAAATTCCTCCCGGCGACCGATGAGTTCCGCGCGCTCGTTTCGTCCAAGCGAGTGAAAGCCGATCCGGCACACGGAACAGCACGGAACCTGGAGGTTCGGATGAGTCTTCCGCAGGTCGTCTCGCGCGAGCAGTGGCTCGAAGCCCGCAGGCAGTTGCTGGTCAGGGAGAAGGAGCTGACCCGGGCGCGCGACGCACTCAACGCCGACCGTCGCCGGCTGCCGATGGTCCGGGTCGACAAGCCGTACGTCTTCGAGGGTCCGCGGGGCACGGCCTCGCTGGCGGATCTGTTCGACGGCCGCCGCCAGCTCGTCGTGCAGCACGTGATGTTCGACCCGTCCTGGGACGATGCCTGCCAGAGCTGTTCGGCCTCGATCGACGAGCTGTCCGCGGGCCTGATCGCGCATCTGAACGTCCGTGAGACCAGCTTCGCTCTCGTCTCTCGCGCGCCGCTGGCGAAGATCGAGGACTACCGGGCCCGGCGCGGCTGGAGCTACCCCTGGTACTCGTCGCAGGGCACCGACTTCAACTACGACTTCCACGTCACGCTGGACGGGTCGGTGGCCCCGGTCGAGTTCAACTACCGCACCGCGGACGAACTGAAGCGCGCCGGGATGGACTGGGTGCTCGAAGGCTCGTGCGAGATGCCCGGCTACAGCTGCTTCCTGCGCGACGGCGACGCGATCTACCACACCTACTCGACCTTCGCCCGCGGCACCGAGCAGCTCGGCGGCTCGTACGGCGTCCTGGACTGGACCGCGCTCGGCCGCCAGGAGGCCTGGGAAGAGCCCAAGGGCCGGGTGGAGAAGCCGCACGGCGCCGACCCGAGCTTCACGGACTGACGGGGACGTCCCGGGGGACGCGGGGAAGGGAGGCGACCGTGACCGGAACGGCCGTGAATTGGCTGATCGGCGCGGCTCTGGCCACGGTCGCCTCCGTCGCGGGCCGACGCCTGGTGCGGTGGCGTCGGTCTCGCGCGGGGACGCGGCGGCTGGATTCGGCCGTTCACCTCGTGATGGCGTTCGGCATGGCCGCGATGCTGGCACCCGCCGACATGGTCCCGACGACTGCGCTTCTGCCGGCACTGCGATGGAGCTTTGCGGGTCTGGCTCTTGCGCTGCTGCTGTCGCGTGGCGGCCACCTCCTGCACCACGCCGTCATGGCGGGCGTCATGGCCCTGATGGCCGAGCCGCCGCGCCACACCGCCGCCTCGGCGATGGCGCCCGGGATGTTGATGCCGACGCCGATGCAGTCAGGCGTGTCCGAGTCCTCGCCGTTGTTGCTCGCGGCGTTCGGTTACGCGTGCGTGTCAGCGCTCGTCATCGCTTGGCGGTTGCCTGCCCCCGCCCACAGCCGGGCCACCCACGGTGGCGCGCACGGCGCGGTCGATCCGCTCGGGCGCGCGTGCGAGGTCGTGATGTTCATGAGCATGGCCGTGATGCTGCTCCTGATGGTCTAGATCGTCGGCGTCCCGGACCGGACGATCCGCACGCCGAGCGGGACCAGCGAGATCGGGATCAGCTTGAAGTTCGCCAGCGCCAGCGGGATTCCGATGATCGTCAGGAACAACAGCAGGCCGGTGACCAGATGACCGGTCGCGAGCCACCACCCGGCCAGGAGGATCCACAGCACGTTGCCGATCAGCGAGGCGGCGCCGGCGTCGCGGCGCACCTCGATCGTGCGCCCGAACGGCCAGAGCGCGTAGTCGGCGATGCGGAACGACGCGATGCCGAACGGGATCGTGATGATCAGGGCGAAGCAGAGCAGTCCCGCGAGCGCGTAGAGGATCGCCATCCACAGTCCGCACAGCACCAGCCAGATGACGTTCAGCACGAATCTCATGGCTTCAGCACACCGCATCCCGCCGCTTATCGCACGTGGATGACTGCTCAGGAGTGATTAGAGGGTTTTCCCCATTTTTAGCGGGTTCAGCGGCCTTTGCGCGCCCGGCCTAGAGACACCCGCTCGTTTTGGTAGTCGAATGCGACCGGGTTGCACGCCGTTTCGGGCCGGCTACAGCTCAACGCGATCCGGAACAGCTCACTGGTTCGAACCACCCGCGGCTGCAATCCTGCGACACCCCGTCATTACCCACTGCGCGGCCCGCGGGCCGCTCGGGGAACCATCGCAAGGAGTTCACCCATGATCGACATCAACGGCACGGGAGATCCCCGCGCCGCTCGCCGTATGCCGCGGTCGCGCCGGACCGTGGCGGCGCTCGGCACCATCGCCCTGGTCGCCTCCGGCGCCGCGCTGTCCCCCGGTGCGGCGTCGGCCGCTGCGGTCGGATCCGGTGCAGCCGCGTCGAACGGCGTCGTGCACTACGTGTACACGCACGGCCACACCGTCCGCGTCGAGACGCACGGCCGCTTCGGCGTGACCTACGAGCACGGCGCCAAGTCGCACGTGCGGCCGCTCGCCAGCGGCGGCCTGCTCTACAACGGCGGTCCGGTGGAGCACAACCCGACCGTTTACCTCGTCTTCTGGGGATCCCAGTGGGACAGCGACGGCAACGGCGTGCAGCAGTACCTCCAGGGCTTCTTCGGCGGGCTCGGCGGCTCCGGGGACAACTGGTCCACGATCACGACCCAGTACCCTGACAACGTCGGGTCGCCCTCGTTCAACGGCTCGGTGCTCGGCGGCACCTGGGTCGACGACTCCGCCCCGGCGCCCGCCAACGCCGCGCAGTCCGACATCGCCGCCGAGGCGCAGGTCGGCGCGCAGTTCTTCGGCGTCTCCGGTCCGGACGCGGACGTGTTCGTGGTCAGCCCGAGCGGCACCAGCCCGGACGGCTTCCCGAACACCGGATTCTGCGCCTGGCACGACTGGAACGGCACCACGGCCTACACCAACATGCCGTACGTGCTCGACGCGGGCAGTGGCTGCGGGGCCAACTCGGTGCAGAGCCCGCTCGACGGGTTCAGCATCGTCGGCGGGCACGAATACGCCGAGGCGATCACCGACCCCGAGCCGGCCAGCGGCTGGGTCGACGCGAGCGGCTCGGAGATCGGCGACCTGTGCGCCTGGCAGGGGTTGACCACCCTGGGGCTGTCCACGGGCAGCTACGCGATCCAACCGCTGTGGAGCAACAACGCGGGCGGCTGTGTCGCGTCTGGCTGACCGGACGGTGACCGGCATCCTGCCAGAATGATACGGATCTGATGGCCCGGGCGAGTGATCCTCGTTCGGGCCATTACCCGTCAGCGCCGTCAGACTATGTCGGCGGACGATTCATGGCCTGCGGAACCCAGCGCGGGGGCCGCTTCTCCGCAAAGGCGCGCATGCCCTCGCGGCCTTCGTCGCTTGCGAAGTGCTCCTCCGAGAGGCGCCGCATCCGCTCGAAGTCGTCGTGCATCGCGGCGGCACCGTTCACCGTGTGGCGCTCGGCGAGCAGCGCCTTCGTCGCGATGAGCGCGTTGGGGCCGCCGAGCGCGAGCATGTCGGCGTAACGCGTGACCTCGTCGTCGAGGCGGTCGGCGGGGACCGCGCTGTTGATCAGGCCGATGCGCGCGGCACGGTGCGCGTCGAAGGTCTCGCCGGTGAGGAACAGTTCGTGCGCCTGCCGGGGGTCGAGCCGGGGCAGCACGGTCACCGAGATCATCGCCGGGACGACGCCGATGCGCACCTCGGAGAACGCGAAGGTGACGCTCTCGGCGGCGACCGCGATGTCGCAGGCCGCGACGATGCCGATGCCGCCGGCGCGGGCCGGGCCGGCGAGCTTCGCGACGACCGGCTTCGGGCTCGACCACAGCTGTTGCAGGAGCGCGGGGAAGTGGGCGGCCTGGCCGCCGGTGACGCCGCTGCGCGCTTCTTTCAGGTCCATGCCCGCGCAGAAGACCGGGCCGGTGTGATCGAGCACGATCACCCGCGCGGCGTCGTCGTGGACGGATTGCGTCAGGTGCTCGCGAAGCTCCCGCAGCAGCTGGGCGGAAAGCGCGTTGCGGTTGGCCGGCGAGTCCAGGGTGATCGTCGCGACGCCGTGATCCGTACGACGGTGTACGAGCTCATTCATGCTGTGCCGGTCTCTCCCTCTGGATGGTTCAGCGACGCGTCGACGATGCGAGCCCAGGCACGCGCGATGTGCTTGCGGCGGCGCGCATCGTCGGTGAGCAGTCCGGCCAGGCCGAGACCCCGGGCCAGATCGAGCGTCGCCTGAACGATCTCACGGATGCCGGGCTCGTCGTCATCCGCATCGAGCGCGTCGAGTGCCGCTTGGTGCGCGACCCGTCCGACATGCTCTTCGAGCGGGACGACCCGCTCACGCAGCCGGTCGTCCGTGGATGCCTGCACCCATAGATGCAGTGCGGCGCGGAAACTCGGGCCCGTATACAGATCGATCAACAGTTCCACCAGCGCCTCGGTGCGTGCCGCCCCGTTCGGCAGGTGCTGCACCGACTCGCGCAGGTCGGCGATACGCGTCTCGGCGACGTGCCGGATCGCCGCGGTGTACAGGTCCTCCCTGGTCGGGAAGTGGTGCTGGGCGGCACCGCGGGATACGCCGGCGCGCTGCGCCACGACCGCGATCGTGCTGCCGGACCAGCCGAGTTCGGCCAGGCACTCGACCGCCGCGTCGAGCAGCCTGCGGCGCGTGGTGCGGCTGCGCTCCTGGGTGGGCTCATGCACCAGTGCCGGCTCCGTACGATTTCGGCAGGCCCAGGCTGTGCTGCGCGACGAAGTTGAGCACCATCTCCCGGCTGATCGGCGCGATCCGGATCGCCCGGACGACTCCGAGCAGGACGGCGAGCCCGTACTCGGAGGCCATCCCGTTGCCGCCGTGGACCTGGATGGCCTGGTCCACCGCCCTGACCGCCACCTCCGCCGCGGCGTACTTGGCCATGTTGGCCGCTTCGCCCGCGCCGAGGTCGTCGCCCTCGTCGTAGAGTGCGGCGGCCTTCTGCATCATCAGCTTCGCGAGTTCGAGCTCGATCTTGATCTGCGCCAGCGGGTGGGCCAGCCCCTGGTGCGCGCCGATCGGCACGCCCCAGACGCTGCGCTGCCCGGCGTAGGCGACCGCCTTGTCCAGCGCGTAGCGCGCGATGCCGAGCGAGAACGCCGCACCCATGATGCGTTCGGGGTTGAGCCCGGCGAACATCTCGGCGATGTCGGCGTCCTCGGCGCCGACCAGCGCGTCGGCGGGCAGCCGGACGTCGTCGAGGAACAGGCCGAACTGCCGCTCGACGGCGACCAGGTCCATCGGGATCGGCCGGTATTCAAAGCCCGGCGCGTCCGTCGGCACGATGAACAGCGCGGGCCGCAGCTTGCCGGTCCGCGCGTCTTCGCCACGGCCGACGATCATGACGGCGTCCGCTTCGTCGACCCCGGAAATGAATACCTTGCGACCGTTGAGCACCCAGCCGCCGTTCGGGTCCCGGCGCGCGGTGGTCGTCAGCCGGTGCGAGTTGGAACCGGCCTCGGGTTCGGTGATGGCGAAGGACATGAGCACCTCGCCGGTCGCGAAGCGCGGCAGCCAGGCGTTCTTCTGCTCGTCCGTGCCGTACCGGGCGATGACGGTCGCGCAGATCGCCGGGGAGACCAGCATCAGCAGCAGCGGGGCGCCGGCCGCGCAGAGTTCCTCGCACACGGCGGCCAGATCGCTGATCCCGCCTCCGCCGCCGCCGTACTCTTCGGGCACCGCGACGCCGAGGTAGCCGAGCCGTCCCGCCTCGTCCCACAGTTCGGTGGTGTGCCCGCCGCTTCGCGCCCGGCTGAAGTAGTACTCCGGGCCGTAGCTGCGTGCCAGGCCGGACACCGCCTTGCGCAGTGCGATCCGCTCGTCGGACTCGGTGAAGGTCATCGGCTACTCCCGGGTTGTGATGACGGCGAGCACAGCACCCTGATCGACCTGTTGCCCGACCGCGACCGGCAGGTCGGTGACCTGTCCGTCGGTTGGCGCGGCGACCACGTGCTGCATCTTCATGGCTTCCAGCCACAGCAGCGGTTCACCCGCTGCGACGCTCTGCCCGACGGTGACGGCGATACGCAGGACCGTGCCGGGCATCTGCGCGGTCAACGAGCCGGCGGCCAGTGCCCGGCCGGGCTCGGTGAAGCGCGGTACGGGGACGAGTGCGACCGGTCCGAGCGAGGAGTCGACGCACACGAGGCCGGGATAGCGCGCCACGTCGAACGTTCGACACAGGCCGCTGATTTCGAGAACGACTCGATCCGGCGCGGCTTCCACGACCTCGATGTCCTCGGCGCCGAGGACGACTTGGCGGCTGCGAATCGTGTGGTAGGCGACCTCGTGCTCTGCTTCTCCGCAGCGGTAGCGCCGGCGTTGCGGTGCGGACGGCACGTTGCGCCAGCCTGATGGCAGGCGGGCTGCGACACGTGCATCCCGCCGGTTCGCCGCGGCCTGCGCGAGCGCGGCGGCGATGGCGCAGACGCGGTGAGCCTCGTCGTCAGCGAGCGGCTCGGCGACCGTCTGCGCGCGGTGACGCTCCAGAAACGCCGTGTCGGTGTGTCCGGCCAGGAAGGCGTCGTGCCGCAGGATGTTGACGAGCATGTCGCGGTTCGTGCGCAGTCCGTGGATCTTCGCCGCGGCGAGCGCGGCGGCCAGCCGGCGGGCGGCCGCGGCCCGATCGGGTGCCCACGCGATGACCTTCGCGAGCATCGGATCGTAGTGAGTTCCGATCGAGGAACCATGTGTGACGGCGCTGTCGAGCCGGATTCCCGATGCGCCGAGAACGGCGAACCCGACGTGCGCGCCGGGGATTTCGAAGCGGCGCAACATGCCGCTCTGCGGACGCCAGTCGGCTGCGGGGTCCTCGGCGTAGAGGCGCGCCTCGATCGCGTGCCCGTGCGGCGGCGGGGGTTCGGCCGGCAGCCGGTGGCCCTCGGCGACGCGGATCTGCAACGCGACCAGGTCCAGGCCGGTGACGCACTCGGTGACCGGGTGCTCGACTTGCAGACGGGTGTTCATCTCCAGGAAGGAGAACCGGCCGTCGTGCGCGACGAGGAATTCCACCGTTCCGGCGCCGACGTAGTCGATCGCCTTCGCCGCGGTGCGCGCCGCGTCGAACAGCCGGGTGCGCAACTCGTCGTCGACGAACGGGGACGGGGTCTCCTCGACGACCTTCTGGTGCCGCCGCTGGATCGAGCATTCGCGCTCGCCGAGCGTCCACCCGGTGCCATATCGGTCGGCAAGGATCTGCACCTCGATGTGGCGGCCGGCCTCGATGAAGCGTTCGCAGAACACTGTCGGATCGCCGAACGCTGCTGCGGCCTCGGCCCGCGCGTCGGCGACGGCGTCGGCGAGCGCGTCCAGCGAGCGTACGACGCGCATCCCGCGACCGCCGCCGCCCGCCGAGGCCTTCACCAGCACCGGCAGATCCGACTGCGTGATCTGCGAAGGATCGAGTTCGGGCAGCACCGGGACCCCGGCGCGGTCCATGATCCGCTTCGCCGCAACCTTGGAACCCATCGCCTCGACGGCTTCGGGCGGCGGCCCGATCCAGAGCAGACCGGCGTCCACCACGGCACGTGCGAAGGCTGCGTTCTCGGACAGGAAGCCGTAACCCGGGTGCACGGCGTCGGCACCGGCCGCGAGCGCGGCCCCGACGATCAGATCAGGCCGCAGATACGTCTCCGACGGCGCGCTGCCGGGCAGCCGCACTGATACATCGGCCTCGGCGACGTGCAGTGACTCGGCATCGGCATCGGAGAACACTGCGATGCGTGCGATGCCCAACTCGGCGCACGTGCGGAAGACACGCCGCGCGATCTCGCCGCGGTTGGCGACAAGCAGGCTCCTGATGCTCCTGGTCACGACGCCGCTCCTGGCCAGTGCCGTGCTCCTGCGCTACATCCGGAAGACGCCATAGCCTCGCGCCCCCTCGACCGGCGCGTTGTGCACTGCGGACAGGCAGAGGCCGAGCACGGTGCGCGTGTCGCGCGGGTCGATGATCCCGTCGTCGTAGAGCATTCCGGACAGGAACACGGGCAGTGACTCGGCTTCGATCTGCCGCTCGACGCTCGCGCGCATCACCGCGTCGGCCTCCTCGTCGTACGGCGTGCCGCGCCCGGCGGCGGCCTGCCGCGCCACGATCGACAGCACTCCCGCCAGCTGTTGCGGACCCATCACCGCGGCTTTCGCGCTCGGCCAGGCGAACAGGAAGCGGGGTCCGTACGCGCGCCCGCACATGCCGTAGTGCCCGGCGCCGTACGAGGCGCCGATCAGCACCGACAGATGCGGCACCGTCGAATTGGACACCGCGTTGATCATCATCGAACCGTGCTTGATGATGCCGCCCTGTTCGTACTGCCGGCCGACCATGTAGCCGGTGGTGTTGTGCAGGAACAGCAGCGGCGTGTCGCTCTGGTTCGCCAGTTGGACGAACTGCGCGGCCTTCTGCGCCTCCTCGCTGAACAGCACCCCGCGCGCGTTGGCCAGGACGCCGAGCGGATAACCGTGCAGATCGGCCCATCCGGTGACCAGGCTCGGGCCGTACAGCGGTTTGAACTCGTCGAACCGCGAGTCGTCCACGATCCGGGCGATCACCTCGCGCGGGTCGAACGGGACGCGCAGATCCGCCGGCACGATGCCCAGCAGTTCCTCGGGGTCGAAGCGCGGCTCCGCGTAGCCGGGCCTGGGGGTGGGGCCGAGCTTTCGCCGGTTCAGCCGCCGGACGATGGACCGGCCGATGCGGATCGCGTCCTGCTCGTCCGCGGCGAGGTAGTCCGCCAGGCCCGACGTGCGCGCGTGCATCTCGGCGCCGCCGAGCGACTCCTCGTCGGACTGCTCGCCGGTCGCCATCTTCACCAGCGGCGGCCCGCCGAGGAACACCCTCGCCCGGTCCTTGACCATGACCACGTAGTCGGACATGCCGGGCAGGTACGCGCCGCCGGCCGTGGAACTGCCGAACACGAGCGCGACGGTCGGGACGCGTGCGGCGGAGGAGGTGGTCAGATCGCGGAAGGTCTGGCCGCCCGGGATGAAGATCTCCTTCTGCGCGGGCAGGTCGGCGCCCGCGGACTCGACCAGGTTGATCACCGGCAGCCGGTTCTCGGCCGCGATCCGTGCCGCGCGCAGTCCCTTTTTCAGGCTCGACGGGTTGCTCGCCCCGCCCTTGACCGTCGGGTCGTTGGCGATGATCACGCACTCGGTGTCTTCGACCACGCCGATCCCGGTCACCATGCTGCCGCCGACGTGGTGCTCGGTGCCCCAGCCGGCCAGCGGGGACAGTTCGAGGAACGGCGCGTCCTCATCGAGCAGCAGTTCCACGCGCTCGCGGGCGAGCAGTTTGCCGCGTGCGCGGTGCCGCTCGACGTAGCGCGGGCCGCCGCCGGCGACCGCCTTCGCGTGTTCGGCCGCGATCTCGGCGAGCCTCTCCAGCATCGCCTCCCGGTTCGCCGCGCACCGGGCCGTGTCGAGCGCGGACTCGAACACGCTCACAGCAGCGCCTCCGGCAGGTCGACGTGCCGGGAGCGCAGCCATTCGCCGAGCGCCTTGGCCTGCGGGTCGAACCGGGCCTGCGCCGCGACGCCCTCGCCGAGCAGTCCCTCGACGACGAAATTCAGTGCCCGCAGATTCGGCAGCGAGTAGCGGCGCACGGTCAGCGTGGCGGTCTCCGGCAGCAGGCGCCGCAGTTCGGCGACGGTCAGGTGGTGTGCGAGCCAGCGCCAGGCCTCGTCCGAGCGCGCCCACACCCCGAGGTTCGCGTCCCCGGCCTTGTCACCGCTGCGCGCGCCGAACACCGCGCCGAGCGGCGCACGGCGCGTCGGGCCGCCGGGGAGCGGTTCGGGAAGCGGCGGCTCGTCCGCGTCCGACAGCTCCAGCGCTTGCGCGGCGGGCGCGATGTCCACTCGTGATCCGTCCGGCAGCACCGTGACATGCGGAACCCGTATGCGATCCACGAATGCTGACGTGCACACGCCGTATGCGGTCGCGTCGGAGGGCGGGGCGGTGACATGGAAGCCGGGATAGCCGGCCAGCGCGAGTTCCACGGCGGCGGAGCTGAACGCCCGGCCGGCAGTGCCCTGATCGGCGTCCCGGACCGCGCAGTGCAGCAGGGCGCTGGCTCGCTGTTCGGTGTCGGCGTCCTCGTGGTCCGTGCGCGCGAGCGTCCAGCGGATCTGCGCGGGCGGGCGATCGCCGAGCGCGCGGGTGAGCTGTTCGCGTACGAGTGCTGCTTTGGCGTCGATGTCCAGCCCGGTGAGCACGAACGTCGCCTCGTTGCGGAATCCGCCGAGCGTGTTGAGGCACACCTTGAGCGCCGGCGGCGGCGGCTCGCCTCGCGTCCCGCTGATGCGCACTCGATCGGGGCCGTCTTCGGTCAGCGTTACGGTGTCGAAGCGCGCGGTCGCGTCGGGTCCGGCGTATCGCGCACCGGTGATCTCGTACACCAGCTGAGCCGTGACCGTGCCGATGGTGACGGCGCCTCCGGAGCCCGGGTGCTTGGTGATCACGCTGGAACCGTCGGCGCTAATCTCGGCGATCGGGAAGCCGGGTGAGGCGAGGCCGGCCTCCGACTCGGTCAACTCGGTGAAGAACGCGTAGTTGCCGCCGGTGGCCTGCGCGCCGCACTCGATCACGTGCCCCGCGACCATTGCGCCGGCCAGCGCGTCGTAGTCGTCCCGGGCCCAGCCGAAATGCGCGGCGGCCGGGCCGACGACCAGCGACGCGTCGGTCACCCGGCCGGTGACGACGACGTCGGCGCCGCGCACGAGGCACTCGCGGATGCCCCAGGCGCCCAGGTACGCGTTGGCGGTCAGCGGCGTCCCGAATCCGAACTCGGCGGCTCGGGCGAGCAGGTCGTCGCCCTCGACGTGCGCCACCGCGACGTCGAGACCGAGTTTCTCCGCGAGCTCGCGCACCGCGCGGGCCAGCCCGGCCGGGTTCACCCCGCCCGCGTTCGCGACGATCTTGACGCCGAGTTCCCTGGCCAGCCCCAGGTTCTCCTCAAGCTGCCGCAGGAACGTGCGCGCGTAGCCGCGAGCAGGGTCCTTCATCCGGTCGCGGCCGAGGATCAGCATGGTCAGCTCGGCGAGATAGTCCCCGGTCAGCACGTCGACCGGCCCGCCGGTCAGCATCTCGCGCACCGCCGAGAGCCGGTCTCCGTAGAACCCGGAGGCGTTGGCGATCCGCAGCGGTTCGGTCACAGCGTGAGCTTCGCACGCCCGGCGGGGCAAAACAAGCTCGCGCGCTTGTTTTTACTCCGGCCGCAGGGCGCGCCGGCCCGGGGCGGCGATGTGGCCTACGGCTTGTAACCCAGGGCTCCGTAGAGGCCCGTCCACGTCGGCTCCTCGCCGGGATCGAGGCGCCACTGGGAGACCGAGACGAGGCCGGGATCGAGCAGCCGGAATCCGTCGAAGAAGCCGAGCACCTGGTCGCGGGTGCGCATGTGCAGCGAGGCCGTCGTACCTCGGTACACGTCGAGCAGCTCCTCGATCGGTTCGACGCTCTGCGGGGGCGCCCCGTCCGCGGTCGCGTGCGAGAGGATCAGGAAGCTGCCGGAAGGCAGGGCGTCGCGCAGTTCGGCGAGGATCCGGTGCGGCTCGTCCGCGTCGCCGACGAAGTGCATCAACGCGACGAGTTGCAGTGCCACCGGCCGGCCGAAGTCGATCAGGCCCTCGGCGTGCGCACGCGCGATGATCGAGGCGGGCTGCCGCACGTCGCCGAGAAGGAACGCGGTGTGGCCGACTCCGGTCAGGCGCGCGGTGGCGTGCACGCCGACGATCGGGTCGTTGTCCACGTAGACCACGGTGGTGTCCGGCGCGAGCTCCTGCGCCACCTCGTGGGTGTTCGGCGAGGTCGGGATGCCGGTGCCGATGTCGATGATCTGCCGGATGCCGTACTCCCCGACCACCGTGCGCACCGCGCGGCGCAGGAACGACCGGTTCTTGCGGGCGCCGTCGATGATGCTCGGCATGACCTTGATGATGCGTTGAGCGGCGACCCGATCGACCTCGTAGTTGTCCCGTCCGCCGAGGTAGTAGTCGTACATCCGAGCCGGATGCGGCGTACTGGTGTCGATCTGATCAGCGGTCAGACCGTGCTCGGACACACGTTTCCTCCGTTCGTGGGTGGTGGCCAGACCTCCGATGGTACTGCGAGTTCGCGCATTGGAATATGGGCTATTAGAACACGACCCTTGGCGAACGCCTGGCGACCCCCATTACGCGTGGTGTCGCACCTGTCACTCGGGTGCGACACCACGGCCGATTCATCGGATTGCTGGGGGTGTTTGAGATGTTGAGGTTGGGAGAGGCCTATCGGATGGTGAACGGTGCCGACACGGCGACGTCATACGGCGTCGTGTCGTTCTTGTCGATCTGCACGATGTAGCCGCCCGGTTCGACGCTCGGCGGCGCCGAGGAGTTGATGTCGCCCTGGCTGACGCCCAGCGCCGAGGTCGGGAACGACACGGCGACCTGCTTCGACTGGCCCGGGCCGAGCGTCACGCGAGTGAACCCGACCAGGCGCTGCGGCGGAACGAGCACCGCGCTGACCGGCTGCGCGACGTAGACCGGCACGATGTCCGTGCCCGCCGTCGATCCGGTGTTGGCGACCGTGAACGTCGCGGTGGCGTTGCCGTCCCGCGACACGCTCGGCGTCACCGACAGGTCGGTGGTCTGGAAGGTGGTGTACGACAGGCCGTAGCCGAACGGATAGAGCGGGTTGTAGGCGTGGCCCTGACCCGATCCGGTGCCGGAGAGCTGGTCGAAGAACTTCGGCTGGTCGCCCAGCGGCGAGGGTGCGCCGCCGTTGAAGTCGCCGCCGACGCTCGTGGCGTCCGACGGCCAGCTGATCGACAGCTTGCCGCTCGGGTCGAGCCTGCCGAAGAGCGCGTCGGCGACCGCCTGGCCCGCCTCGGTGCCGCCCTGATACGCCATCAGCACCGCGTTCGCCTTCTCGGCCGCTCCAAGCCCGACCGGACGGCCGGCGAGCACGACCACGACGACCGGCTTCCCGGTGCCTTCGAGCGCTGTGATCAGCGCCTGCTGGTCCGGAGGCAGCGCGGGCGCCGGGTTGTCGCCGAGGCCCTCGGCGTACGCCTTCTCGCCGACGGCGACGACGTACGCGTCCGCCCGGCTCGCGTCGGCCAGCGCCGTGGCCTGGTCGGGCGCGAACATCGCGGCCGAGTCCTCGCCCAGGATGCCCTGCTTCACCGTGGTGCCCGGCGGGATCTGGTCGGCCGGTCCCATGCAGCACACGTGTCCGGCGCCGAAGACGCCCTGCCAGCTGACGCTCCATCCGCCGAGCTGGTTGGTCATCGAGTCGGCGCTCGGCCCGGTGACGACGACCTTGCTGTTCGCGGGCAGGGGTAGTGCGTTGTTCTGGTTGCGCAGCAGCGTGATCGACTCCTGCGCCGCCTTGAGCGTCTGGTCGCGGCCGGAGGTCACCGCGGCGTTGGCGGCGCTCGCGTCTACGCACGGCTTGCCCGGGTCGGCAACGCACGGCTGGTCGAACAGGCCGAGCTGGAACTTCATGGTCAGGATCCGGCGCACGGCCTGGTCGATGCGCGCGTGGGAGATCTTGCCGGAGTTCACGTCCTGTAGGATCGCGGCCTGCCACTGGTCCGGGTTGTTGACGACCATGCCCATGTCCACGCCCGCGTTCACCGCGATGGCGATCGCGCCGGGCAGGTCGGCGGCGATGTGGTACGTGCCCTGCAACGCCTGCACGTCCTGGTAGTCGCTGATCACGACACCCTGGAAACCGAACTGGTCACGCAGCAGGTCGGTGAGCAGGTAGTGCGAGCCGGTGGCGGGTACGCCGTTGATCGAGCCCGAGTCGACCATCACGGCGCCCGGCCCGGCGTCGATCGCGCCCGCGTACGACGGCAGGATCGTGTCCTGGAGGTAGTTCAGCGGCAGCAGCGCCTCGTTGCGGTCGTGGCCGTTGATCGACTGCGAATACCCGGCGAAGTGCTTGACGGTGGCGGAGACCTTCAGTCCGCCGCCCGCGCCCGCCGCTTGCAGGCCCTTGACGTTCGCGGCGCCCATCGCGGCCGACAGGGCCGGTTCCTCGGCCCAGGTCTCGTAGGTGCGGCCCCAGCGGTTGTCCCGCGCGAGGTCCTGAACGGGTGCGAAGTCCCAGTTCCAGCCGGTCGCCCGCAGTGCGTCTGCGGTGACCGCGCCACCGGCCTGCGCGAGCGCGGGATCCCAGGTGGCGCCCATGCCGATCGACTGCGGGAACAGCGGCGCCTGGTACGGGTGGCCGAAGCCGTGCACCGCGTCCACGCCGAAGACCAGCGGGATGTGCAGCCGAGAGTTCTTGATCGCGTACTGCTGGATGGTGTTGTACTCGGTCGCCCAGTCGAAGCCGGTGTTGCCGACACCGCCCTTGCCGGTGGTGTCCGGCGGGTTGTTCGTGCCGCCGGCCAGGACCGAGCCGACGTGGTCGGTGACGAGGATCTTCTGTAGGCAGGCGGGGTTCGGCATGTTCCAGCCGTTGTCGCCGCAGGTGCTGCCGTTCGTGTCGGTCAGCGTGGTGACCAGTTGCTGGTCCATCTGGCCGACCTTCTCGTCCAGCGTCATCGCGCCGAGCAGGGAGTTGACGCGTGCTTGCAGCGGCATGCCCGCGTCGAGCCAGGGCGTGGCCGACGAACTGGCGGACGCGCTGTTGCCGCTGTAGGCGAAGACGGGCAGTGCGATTCCGACCGCCGTGACGGCCGCGATCAGCGCGGCCACTGTTCGGCTGCGGCGGGTGGAATGGGTGATTCTATGCAGAATAGGCATATCTCGACCTCCTCGGGCAGTGCCCCGACGCACTACCGATGGATGGAGAGCGCTTTCACCGATGCAATACAGTCCGAAGCCGAGGCCGCGTCAAGGCGCGTGAAACAAAAACCTGTGTTGTCGCAGGCGTTGGCGGCGCGCGAAATCGCGTTGTGACGTGCATGGATTGACGCCGCGTCGGGGGAACTGCGTGGGTCTGCGTGCGAGCAGAATCAGGGCTAAAGCACTACTGGCCGCGTCAACGGCCGGGTTGGTCCGTCGGGCCGACGTGAGTGTCGAGCCAGGCGCCCAGCGGACGCGCGGCGCGCAGGAACCACGCGATCCGGTCCTTCGCCGCGGCGGTTTCCAGCCAGGGCTCGACCGGCCATTCCTGCCAGGCGATCAGGTCCTTGTTGCGCAGCAGGTCGGCGCGCGGGTGCTCCTTCGGGTAGCCGCGCGGGACGGTCTTGAGCGTCTGCTGGGCCGTGACGGCGATGCCGTCCTTCTCCAGCTTCTCCAACTCGCGGCGCAGCTGCTCGCCGGTGCGGTCGTCGGCGACCGCCTTGCGGTAGCGGTCGACCTGGTCGGACGCCATCATGTGGTACCCGCTGCCGGCCGCCAGCCCGTGCGCGGAGAGCTGGACGTAGCCGCCGCGCGAGAGCGTCGCGCCGATGGCGGTCTTGTACGGCGACTTGTCCTGGCTGAACCGCACGTCGCGGTACGGCCGGAAGATCTTCCCCTCGCCGAACTCGTCCGCCAGCTCGTCGAGCAGTGCGGTCATCGGCGCGAGCACATGCGCGTCGTACGCCGCCTTGTGCTCGGTCCAGTACGTCTTGGAGTTGTCGGCTTCGAGCCCCTCGTAGAACTCCAGCGACTCGGCCGGCCAGCCGTGGAAGGTCACGGCGACTACTCTACCTGCGGGTTGACCGCGGCGCAGGCGAACGACGCGCAACGGGCGTCGTGTCGCGTTGTCGTGCCGCGTCGTTATGGCGGGCCGTCATGTCGGGCCGCGCCGCAATGTTACGGAAGCATTACGATGGTTGGCCGCGGTGGGCCCGCACCCGCGATCCATCCGTTTTGCTGACGTCCCGCAGAACGAACTCGGATCACCGGTCGCATGTCGCCGCGCAGCACCCACGGTCGCCTTTGACACATCATGGCCGGTCAGGAGGCTGCTCCCCGCCCCGCGGCCGGGGGGAGGTCTACACATGCTTCTTTCGAACCGGATCCGGCCGCGCGCGTTGGCCGCGCTCGCGGCGAGTGGCGCGGTCCTGGCCGCGGCCGTGGCCGCCGCGCCCGCCGAGGCCGACAGCGGTCACCTGACAGGGAACGCGTTCCAGCAGACCAATCTGGTCTCGGATCGCACTGACCAGAATGCCATGCTGGTCGACTCCAATCTGATGAACCCGTGGGGCCTGGCGCTCGGCCCCTCGACGCCGATCTGGGTCGCCGACAACGCCAGCGGCGTCGCCACCCTCTACTCGGTCGCCCCCGGCGGCACCGGCGTCTCGAAGGTGGCGCTCACCGTCGCCGTTCCCGGCGGCCGGGCCTCGACCGGTGACGGCCCGAGCCCGACCGGCCAGGTCTTCAACGGCACGACCGGCTTCGTGGTCACGTCGGCCACCGGCAGCGGCCCGGCGCGCTTCCTGTTCTCCTCGGAGTCCGGGCAGATCACCGCCTGGAGCCCGGCGGCCGGCGCGCAGCTGGAGTTCTCGTCCCCGACCGCGGTCTACAAGGGCCTGACGATCGCCACCAGCGACTCGGGCACGTTCCTGTACGCCAGCAACTTCCACGACGGCACCGTGGACGTGTTCGACTCGGCCTTCCACCAGGTGCAGATGCCCGGCGGCTTCACCGACCCGACGATCCCGGACGGCTACGCGCCGTTCGGCATCCAGGAGCTCAACGGCCTGATCTACGTCAGCTACGCGAAGCAGAACGCGCTGAAGCACGACGACGTCGCCGGCGAGGGCCACGGCTTCATCAATGTATTCACTCCGAACGGATTCCGCGTCGAGCGGTTGGTCTCGCACGGCGAGCTGAACTCGCCGTGGGGCATGACCATCGCCCCGTCCGGTTTCGGCCGCTTCGGCGGCGATCTGCTGGCCGGCGACTTCGGCGACGGCCAGATCCACGCCTACGACCCGTTCACCGGGCACTTCCTCGGTGAACTGCGCGACGACCACGGCCAGCCGATCTCCATCGACGGCCTATGGGGTCTGCACTTCGGCACCGCAGCCACCGGCGGTACCGGCACGCTGCTGTTCAGCGCGGGCATCAACGGCGAGCAGGACGGCCTGTTCGGCGCGATCAACCCGGTCAGCTGAAAGCCGGTAAGGCGCGGCGAGACGCGGCAAAGGCAGCAGCAAGGAGGCAGTGAGGCGGCAGTAAGACGGTTCCCCGGGCGGCGTGGTGAGATTCCCGCCGCCCGGGGCGTCACACTTGCTGTCCTGTCGATGTTGTCACGCCGACAAACAAGTCGTAACAACTCCCTACGAGTCGCAACGACTCCCTAAAACTCTCCACGACTCCCTACGACTCGATACGAGTCACCACCACTCGCTACGACTCGATACCACTCGACCTCTCGACCACTCGCTACGACACGACGCGGATCGTCCAGAAGTCGGAGGCCAGCCCCGGCTCAGTCAGATACGCGTATGGCAGGGTGAAGTACCCGGCCTGCCCCCACGACGTGCCCCAGGAGTTGCGTACCAGGAACCGCTGCGAGGTGTCGTCGTAGCCGACTGCGAGCACCGCGTGCCCGCCGATAACCTGCTCGCCGGGCGTCGGCAACTGCGCCTCGCCGCTCTTCGCGACCTCAGGGCTCTCGAAGTCCGCGTAGACGGTGAATCCGAACGTGAACGGGAATCCGGCCGCCAGACAGCCCTTGAGCTGCGCGAGGTGCGGAAGGATCCGGTGGTACGAGACCGCGACCGACTTCGTCGCGTCGGTGTAGCAGCTTTCTGACGGCCGCTGCCCGGCGCGCGCCTGCGGCGGCCACGGCCCGCCGTCGCTGACCGCCGGCGTGTCGTCGTACGGCCACTCGCTCTCCGGGCATACGCCGAGCGTGGCCACGGACTTGATCCCGTCGCGGATCTGTGCGCCCGAGTCGAAGCCCACGTGCCCTTCGGCGGCGCGCTCGTTGTAGTAGATGAACAGCCGCGACGGCATGAAGTCAGTCAACTGCTGGCGCATCAGCTCGAACTCGAACGCCGCGGCGATCGCGTTCGCGGTGCAGCTGCCGATCCTGCCCTGGTCGTAAACCGTCGGCATCTGCGCGCGCAGATCGGCCTGCGGCGGCGCGTTGACCAGCCCGAGCCGCGGCGTGGCGTAGATGTGGTCGCGCGCGTCCGGCAGGTCGGGCACCCAGCCGTAACGTGAAACGGCACGTCCCATAGTGCATCCCCCATCAAGAAGGACGGCGCGTTCCTGGTGGCGTCAACCCCGTGTCGCCACCGCGAAGCCTTCCCCACCCCGCGCGGAACCCGAACGCCGTCGCCTCAGACAGTAACTC
>NZ_DASYZI010000360.1:0-6764 GCF_035946395.1 Actinocrinis sp. | reverse complement strand
GTTGCCGCTCGTCGAGGTGCGGCAGGATCGCCTCGAACTTCACCGCGAGCACCCGCTCGTCGATCTCCATGGTGACAGCCATAGCAGAACCATGGCAGGACAATCAGAACACGTAAAGATTATTTAGCGCCAAGCCCTTAGGGCGATAGAACCGATGACGGCAATCCCCGCGAAGCCACCGGTCGTGGTGACTCTGCGCATGAGCGAGTGGCGCCGGTGGGCATGGCGGTTGCGGTGGCGGCCCGCAGCGCCTGCGGCGAAGCCGCCGTGCGGGACGAATTCGGACTTGGCGGAGGTGGTGCCGCCGTAGATTACGGAGCGTGGCTCGGGCTGCGTGCGGGCTCTGTCGCTGACGTGGCTGTGGCCGAGGTCGGTTCGCACCCACGCCGCGGCCCGCGCGCCCGCGCCGTGGTTCGCGAGAGCCGGCATCACCAGGGGATCCTGTCGGCCCCCGGCCGTCTGGTGCGTCTGGACGCCCGAAGGCGAGGCTTGCGCCTGAGGCTTCGAGTCGACGCTGGCGCCGCATCCCGGGCAGGACACGACGCCGTTGAGTTTTCTGAGGCACGAGGTGCAGTAATCCACCGCGGTTGTCCTGAACGTAGAGTCGATGGGTTTCGACCATGCAGGCTAACGTCAATCGACGGGTGCGGCACGTCCAGCGAAGGTCTGCTCAAGGCAAAAGCCACGGAAAATGGGCTCGATAGGCGGATCGCACATGACAGCCAATGCGCGCCTCGGCGCCCTCCTGCACATCATCCTGGCGAATATGCACTCCCTACAACAGCGCAAGACCACACCAAGGCATCACGCAATGCGCCCCAGGCAACGGCCCTGGCCAGCCAGTCGCCACTATCGCCGGCCTGAACACCGCCCGGATCCGTCAAAGGTCCATCCTCGTCGTTCTCACGAAAATCACCCCGCCGCTGCACGCCATCCAAGATGCGCTTGCGACTCCCGGATCCCCGCGTCACCGCGGCGCCCGCGCCTCACTCGATCGAGTGAAACAGGATTCGGATACGGACGGGCGGTCATACGCCTAGGTGTGGTCGGATGTGCGGCCCTGTGGGCTGACCGACGGACTTTCGGGAGCAACACCCGAAAACGCGGATGGCGGGGGTGCGAATGCACACGGCTGCGGGCGGTACCAGCGCTGTTGGCCAGCCACCACCGCCCGCCACGGCCCTTTCCAGGCCCGGGTCTCGCGCTGTCGTCGTAGGCACCGGTACGCACGTACCCGGATCCGCGCTCCCGGACATCTCCGCGGTGACCGCCACTGTAACTGCCGTGAGAGACGTGCTGACGGACCAGTGTGTGATGGACCCACGGCACGTCGTCTCGGTGACCGACCCGGAAGACCCGTCGCGGTTCCTCGGCGTGATCAACCAGGCGGCCGCACAGGCCGAGGACGTGTTGCTCCTTTATTACATCGGCCACGGCCTTGTCGATCTCGCGGGCGAGCTGTTCCTCGCCACCAGCGCCACGACAGACCAGGACACCATGCTGCCGGTGGAGGCACTGCCGTTCGCGGCCATCCGCGGCGTGTTCGCGGCGCACCGGGCCAGGCACGTCGTGGTGGTGCTGGACTGCTGCTTCTCAGGGCGGGCTCACGGCGCATTCGGCACGGCGATGGCAGACTCGTTCGAGCTGACGAACGTGCAGGGCAGCTACCTGCTGAGCGCGACCTCCGCGACCGAGCGGGCGCTCGCTCTGCCGGAGGAGCCGTACACGGCGTTCAGCGGCGCGCTGCTGGAACTCCTCCGCGAAGGCGACCCGGCCGCGCCACGCGGGCTCACGCTCGACGACGCCTACCGTTACCTCGCACGCACCCTACCGCCACGAGGCGTGCCCGCCCCGTGGCGGCGTCTGAGCGGAGACACCGGCAGGCTGGTGGTGGCAGTCAACCCGCAGGCGCCCGAGGTCATCCGCTCTCGCTCTAATTACCCCGAACGGACCGAGCCGGCTCCATCAGTGCCCCGCCCGTGCCCATATCCAGGCCTGGAAGCGTTCACCGCGGATGACACAGACTACTTCTATGGCCGGGAACGGCTCGTGAATGAGATCCTCCGCGTCCTGGCCGCCGACGGTCACGGCGGGCCGCTCGCGATCGTCGGCCGTTCGGGAGCGGGAAAGTCGTCGCTGCTACAGGCCGGGCTGCTGCCCGCGATCAAGGCCGGACGGCTGGACTTGCCGGGCTCACGGCACTGGCCGCAGTTGGTCATGACGCCGGGAGAGCATCCGCTGCGCGTGCTCGCGAGCCGGCTGGCCTCCGGGACCAGCCAGGACGGTGAAACCGTCGCCGCGATCCTCATGGCGGATCCGGGAGAACTGCCACGGATCATCGCCGTCGGGCCGCGCGGCGATGATGTCCCCGGCGGCCTGATCCTGTGCGTCGACCAGTTCGAGGAAATCTTCACCGCCTGCACCGACGAGGCCGAACGCCAAACCTTCATCCAGGCGCTCTGCGCGACCCCAGCGGGCGGCGGCACGCCCCGGATCCAGGTGATCCTCGGCCTGCGCGCCGACTTCTACAATCGCTGCCTGGACTACCCGGAACTCGCCCCGATGGTGCGGGCCGGGCAAGTTCCAGTGCGCCCGATGAACCGGGAAGAGCTGAGCTCAGCGATCGAGCGCCCGGCGCAGGCCGCCGGGCTCCAGCTCGAAGAAGGGCTCACCGACCGGTTGCTGCTGGACCTGGAGTCCGTCGAAGGTCCCGGCCGAGATCCCGACAGTGCCCTCCCGCTGCTCGCGTTCACGCTACAGGCGACATGGCAGCAGAGTGACAAGCGCGAGCTGACCCTGTCGGATTATCAGGCCACCGGCGGGATCTGGGGCGCAGTCACCCAGCGGGCCGACGGCGTATACGACGACCTCGCGGCCGACACTCAAGAGTCGGCGAAGTTGCTGCTTCTCAGCATGGTCCAGCTCGGCGACGGCACCGACGACGTCCGCCGGCGCGTCAGCGTCGACGATCTGCTGGCCGGGCGGCCCGCCGCGGAGCAGAACGCGATTCGGGGCGCACTGCGCGCGTATGTTGCCGCGCGGCTGGTCACGGTGGACAGCGACACCGCCGAGATCGCGCACGAGGCCCTGCTCCGCGCGTGGCCCAGGCTGCGCCGGTGGATCGAGGACGACCGCAAAGACCTGCTCGATCGCCAGCGCCTGGCCGAGGCGGCACGGGTATGGAAATCGAGCGGCGGCTCGTTGTACGCCGGCGCCCGGCTGGAGGAGGCCCGCAAGTGGCTCGAACAGGAACACGCTCGCGTCCGGCGCTCGTTGAGTCCGGCAGAGGAAGGGTTCGTCCGGGCGAGCGTCCGCGCGGCGCGCCGTCGCAGGACCCGGAGATGGTCGTTTGTCACAGTCGCCGCGGTCGCCGTGCTGCTGCTTGTCGCCGGCGGCGTCTACGCCATCCAGCAGCGGGCGGGCAATCAGCAGGGCCAGGCGGTGGAATCCTCGATCGCGCTTGCCCAGGACGCGGACAACCTGCGCGCGACCGACCCGGCCGGCGCGATGTGGCTGAGCCTCGCGGCATACAACTCATCGAAGACCTCCCAGGCCCGGACCCAGCTCTATGACTCGCTCACCACCCCGTATCCGCTGACGCTTCCGGGCGGTGGCAAGGGAGCGGTGGACAGCGTGGCGTACAGCCCCGCCGGGGCGACCGCAGCCGCTGCGTGGAACGATGGGACCGTGCGGGTGTGGCGCGTCAGCGACCCGCTTCGCCCCGTGCTCACCGCCACGTTCAAGGTCCGCGCGGGTGCCATCGACGGGCTGGCGTTCAGCCCAAACGGGGGAATACTCGCGACCCACGCACTGGGCTCGCTCGAATTGTGGAAGGTGGGTGACCGCCCAGAGCGCCCGGCTCTGCTCTCCGACACGCCGGCGACCGCAGCATCTCCTCAGCCGAAGGGGACACGGCTGCCGGTAGCGTTCAGCCCGGATGGGCGGATCGTGGCGACGGGCGACGGTGACGGCAGGTTCCGGCTATGGGATGTCGCCGATCCAGCGCACACGGCGCTCATAGCGAATGTCGCCGTGTCCGGCCAGCCGCTGACTTCGGTCGCGTTCAGCCCGGACGGGGACGCACTGGCCGTCGCGAGCGAGACCAGCGCGAACTTCGGCCAGGTGGGGCTGTGGGACATGAAAACCCCGGGCGAGCCGGTGCTTCGCTCCGCTCTCGCGGTGAGCTCGCCCCTGTCGGTCGCGTTCAGCTCGGTCGGGCAACTCCTCGCCGCGGTCGGGTCGAATGGGGATGCATATGTCTGGCACATCGCGGACATAAGGCAACCGGTTAGCGTGCAGGTGAACAACACCTTTGGTGTTAATACACCGCTATCCTCTGTGGCGTTCCGTCCGCACAGCGAGCTATTCGTAGCGGCCAATTCGGGCGGCGAGACGGAGATCTGGTCCAGCACGAACGAGACTGGCGAGACCGATATAGGTAATCTGCCGGACCCTGCGGGACCGGACTGCGTCGCGTACAGCCCGAGCGGATCACAGATCCTCACCGGCGACTCCGGCGGGTCGGTGGAGTTGTGGACCGCACCCACCCCACTGCTATCGGGCCCCGTGTACACAGACGCCAGTGGTGCGTCCCCCTGGAACGGGAACAGCACCCTCCTGGTTACGGACAATAACTCCATCGGTGGAGGTGCCATCGAGCTGTGGGATGTGTCCGATCCGTTTCATCCAGCACGGGAGGCCCTACTTCCAGGGAAATGGGCCAATGGTTACTTTTTGCCAGGTAGCGACACAGTCGTGACCACTACCGCGGACGGCAACGTTATGCAGCTCTGGAACGTTTCCGACCCGCTCCATCCCCAGGCCGGCGCCGAACTGTCGGACCTCGGGTACGCCAGCGGCTCCATCACCTCGACATCGTGGGCCAGCAGCGATAACGGCTTGCTGCTCGTCGCAAACACCGACGATGTCCGCCTCTGGGACGTCAGGAACATCAGCCATCCCGTTCTCGACGCCACGCTCAACGTGACCTCCGAGGGGGTGGTGACGTTTCTGAGTGATCGGCTGGCCGCCGTTGTCGCCGAGAGCAGCCCAGCGCAAAACAGGATGGAACTATGGGACATCGGGAACCCGCAGCATCCGGTGGCCGAAGGAGCGGTGCCCACCGCGGCCGTCCCTGACCTGGGCGCGATCTACGATCCACCCCGGCATCTGCTGGCGACGAATAACGTTCAGGGGGCCGCATCCGGCACGACCCTGTGGAGCTTGGAAGAGCTCAGCAAGCCAAGCTTCCTGTCCAGCGCCGACATGGAGCCGAGAAGCATCGCCGGGCTCGACAACGACATCTGGGCCGCGCTTACGACCAGCGGCGACGCCATCGGCGTGTGGAATGCCAGCAACCCGCGTCAGTTGATGAGAATCGCCACTCTTCCCCTCGGTAGCGGCAGCGTCAACAGCGTCTCGGGCCTGTCCGCTGCGGCCAGTTCAGGCGGCTGGCTGGTGGCAACAGGTGTCCAGCTGAGATCCGGCGATGACGAGGTATACATGGCGGAGGTTCCCCCCGATGGACGAGCCATCAGTGACTATGCTCAGATATCAGGGGATATCCCCAACTACGTCATCAGTCCGGACGGGAAGCTGCTGGCGACAAACCTCCACACGGATCTCAATGCCGAGAGCGCGCTTGACGCATTCGATCCGCAAGATCCTGGAATCACCAATCCCGGAATCGTGTACCCTCTCAACTCAGAATCAATATATCAATACCTGTGCTCAATCGCCTCACAGGCACCCTTTAATACTTCTTGGGCGCAGTACCTGCCGGACACCTACTACCGGCCCGCCTGTTCCTGACTGCGACTGTCGCCACGGAGCACCGCGAACTGCGCACTCGCCTCGCGGAGCACCTCGGCCGTGTCCATCTTCACCGCCTTCGCACTGAACTGGAACTCGCGGCCGTCGGCGTCCTTCAGCGAGACCGACACCTCGGAACGGCACTGGGAAAGCCAGGTGCAGATCGAACGCACCAGAACCGCGCCCGCGCCACCGGAACCCAGGGCAACGGTCAGCAGTTCGACACCGGCGCCCATCTCTCCCGGCTGGGGGGCCGCACGGACGGCGCGGACCCGGCCGCGCAGAGCGGCCTCCCTGCTGAGCCAGTCGGACAGCGAAGGCAGAAGCTCCAGCGCGACCTCAATGTAAAGCTCGTCATCATCGGCGAGAGACATGTTCTTATCCTCCCGAAGTCGCGATGACAGCGCCACCTTCCTGCGTTCATGAGGCGGAAGGACACGTCTACAGTTACAGTCATCGCGCAAGATGGTCATGAGGGCGTGCGATGACAGCGAATACGAACCACGCCGCCCGCCCTGGAAGCACCAACCCGACCGGCAGCAGCATCCAGGGCTGCTACTTAGTGCGGTCTGACCCGATTAACCTGATCTTTCCCGCTCTGCAAGCCTCAATTTGCACGCAAGCACGGCCCCTGACGATCATTCAGGTTCCTACGCCGCTGATCAACGCAGCGGCTCGTGCCTACCATGGCATTCTCGCCTATCGACGCGCGTTCTGCCTGCTCTTGCCGAAGATGAACGCGTCCCGGTCCTTGCTTTTGGCCCTCGGCCGCCGTACCCGGATCGGTACCGTCGATGATTCCCGTCGTTGCAGTGGCGCCAAGATGCTTGACTACCTCGACTACCTCGGCCAGCGTCCGCAGACGCACCCCGGGGCTGACGGTACATCCCCGCTCGGCCAGCAGCGGACGAATCTCACCCACGGCCCGGGTAATGGTGGAGCGGTCCACCTCG
>NZ_DASYZI010000359.1:0-2872 GCF_035946395.1 Actinocrinis sp. | reverse complement strand
ACCACCAGCCGCACAGCAACGTCGACTACGGCGACGAGCGGGCCAAGGGACTCCAGAAGCTCCTGGAAGCCGACCTGTAAGAACCCTGCGGCCAACTGCCCAAGGCCGACCGTCGACCTCCCGACGGTCGGCCTTTCCACGCCGAAGCGTCCGTCCACCAGGGCGCTGCGATACAGGTCGGCGCGCAAGCCCAGCTGGCCACTGAGACCTTACTGGCCTGGGCCGCCGAGCAACACCGGCAGCCCGCCGGCGGCATTCGCATGGTGTACTTGCGCAACCCCGCCAATCAAGGCACCGGGCCGGACTGCGATCTCGTTCTCCCCTTTCGCTGACGATTGATGAGTCGCGACAGATTTGACATTTACGCATCCCCGTGATGAACGCGCTCTACAATCATCACGCAACGTTCTGATTCATCGACGATCGGAATGTGGGGGGATACGTGCAGCAATGGCCTCGTGCTGACATCCTGACGCTCTTGGGCATCGTCGCGGCGGTCGCGATCGCGTTGGCGACTCCACTGCGCAGGGTGCTCATCCGGCTTGCCGACCGAATCGCGTTCGAGTTGGGTTTCCCGGCCCGGCGGTACCGGCGGAAGTTCAGCGAGCGGTACCGCTACCTGGAAAACGTGTACCTCGACAAGAAGGAACGCCTCGACCTCGGCGGCACATACGTGGCGCTCTCCGCCGTAGGCGGCTCGGCGGACCCGCAGAACCGGACGATCGCCACCACAGTGCTCGCCGACCGGAACAACCGGCGCCTCATCATCACCGGGGCGCCGGGTTCCGGGAAGTCGACGCTGCTCAAGGCGTACGCCGTCGGCACCACGCGCTCCCGCAAGCGCCCGGAAGGCAGCGCCGACCTGCTCAAGATCGGACACACCAGGGAGATCCCGTTCTTCGTCCAGCTGCGCCGGCTCACCGGCCCGGTCTGGGACCACCTGGTCGACGAGATCCTGGTCTCAGACTTCGGATTCAAGAAGCCGGAGGCGGAGAAGTTCCTGCGCCGGCTGCTGGCCAAGGGCCACTGCCTGTTCCTGCTGGACGGCCTCGACGAGGTCCCCGACGACCGGTACCAGGACGTCCGCGACACGGTCCTGCGCTTCATCGGCGACTACAACCCCGAGCGACCCACCGCGAACGCACGCGCCGTGCTGACCTGCCGCCGCCAGAACTTCACGCCGCAGGAGTGGACCTCGTTCTCCGAGGTCGAGCACGTCCTGACGCCGATGCAGGATGCCGAGATCCTCAGCTATCTGATGAACCGGCGCAAGGACTTCACCGAGCGACGGATGACGCCGGAACGTTTCTTCACCGCGATCGAGGGCTCGGCCACCTTCGACCTGCATCGCACGCCGCTGGTCCTGGCGATGTCCGTCGGCCTCTACCTGGAGCGGCAGATCGATGCCGTGCCGAACTCGATCTCAGCACTCTACGAAGCCATGATCCGCACGATGCTGGACCGCCACAAGTTCATTCCGGACGGCACGCCGGTCAACGTCTTCACCCGGGACGACAAGGAGAAGTTCCTCCAGCGGTTCGCGCTGACCATGGCCGAGCGCCCGCACGCGTTCCAGGACTTCAGCGGCGAGGAACTGGCGACCGAGGCGAAGCGGCTGGCGCCGAGCCTGCGGCGGGTGCGCCCGGAACAGGCGCAGGCGTTCGTGGACGAGATCGTGAACAGGTCGGGGCTGCTCAACCAGATAGCACCGGGCTCTTACACGTTCGCGCACCGCTCGATCCAGGAGTACCTCATCGCGGCGCAACTGCGGGACCGCGAGCCGAACGGCGCCGACCAGCTCCTCGCCCGCACGACCGACCGCGAGTGGCACCAGGTCGTGCTCTTCTTCGCGGCAGGCCACACCGCCGTCGTGGAGGACTTCGTCACCAGGTTGTACGCGGTCGACCGGGAGCTGGCGATCCGCTGCCTGGCGAACGCCGAGACCCAGAACATCAACACCCTGACACAGAGGATGCTGGCGGGCTTCACGGACGAGACGCTCGCCGCGCCGGACTTCGACGCGATCGTGTCGACCCGCCTGGCGGCGATCCTGTACGCGTGCCGGGCGGTCCCCGAGCCGGTGCGGGACAAGGCGATAGCGTGCGCCGACCTGCTCATGCACCGCATCAACGTGGCGCACTTCGCCTCGATCGTCGGCGGCGACGACAACCTGCTCAGAGTACTGACAGAGTTGGTCGCGACGAACGCCACCAAGGTCGCCTCGCTGGTACCGCAGCTCGCCGAGTCGATGCCGGACGACCCGAAGCTGGTGCCGGTGCTGTGGCGGTGTCTGAACGTGCTGGACCACCAGGCGTCGCCAGACGCGTGCCGGAAGTTGATCGCTCGGCTCATGGTGATCGCGATGGAGCCGTCGTGCTTCACCGTGCTGGAGGCACAGCCGCGGCTGCGTCCGGCGGTCATCACCGACGCGCTGCGGAAGAAGGCCTATCCGTTCGAGGACGCGCTGCCGGTCGCAGAGTCGAACCTGGTGACGCTGCTGGCCTGGGCCGAGATGCTCACGGTGGTGCCGGGCAAGAAGAACCTGTTCCTTGAGGCGAAGGCCGCCGGGCCACAGTGTTTCACCAACCTGGAACGGGACAACCGGCGGACGATCAGATTCAATCTGTACCACTTGGCCACCGTGTTGTCAGCGCTCATTTCCGCGCTCGCGACGGCCAACGTGACGCGGATTGCGATAATTCGCCCGCGTTCCTTCCTCGAACCGCACGGCTGGTGGAACGTGGCGCTCTTCGTCCTCCCCGCGATGCTCGGCCTCGGGCTGGCGCTTCTGGGCGACTTCTTCGTGCCGCTCCTGAAGGTTCCCGAGACGGACAACAGGACTGGACTATGGACGGACCGGGTGACCAACTTC
>NZ_DASYZI010000358.1:0-9017 GCF_035946395.1 Actinocrinis sp. | reverse complement strand
GTCGAACGCACCATCAGCCACCTACAGACCTGGAAGATCCTGGCCGCACGCTTCAGGCCACCACTGGAAAAGTTCCCCGCAACGCTCCGCGCCATCGTCGGCTTGTACTACCTCAAGTGGGCTTATGAATAGACCTCCTGGTCAAGAGCGGCGCGAACCACCACCGGGACTACGCCCGCACCTACCTCTGCTTCGAGCGCGTCAGCAACGGCGGCCAGATCGTCGTGTCGATGTTCGTCAGGGCTCGCCTGAATAACAACCGACTAACACTCGAAAGCCTCACGTATGTGCTGCCGCCGGTCAAGCGCAGCCTGGCGGGCCTGGTCAGCGAACTGCCCACGAACCAGGCCTTCGCGGCCCTCGCGGCGGCGGCCGCTTCGTTCCGAGCCTTCCCCGGTCTGCTGCTGCGCGCGCCGCTGAGTTTCTTCGGCGATCCGCACGTCCGCGCGAGGCTCAGGTACGAGGCCTCCGCGAAACGGGAGATCAGCGCCGGCGTGCCCTTCGACTACGGCGCCGCCGTCAGCATCCGCGAGGCGTGGGCCGACTACGAGACCAGGGACCGGTTCAAGCGCAACGACGTCATCGACGACTACCAGCGGCTGCGCCACCAACTCTGGGACTGCACCGAGGAGTTCCTAGAGCAGCACGGCGTGGACACGACCTCCTTCAAGAAGGAGATCCAGGTCATCACCCAACAACAGGTCACCAACTACTCGTTCGCCTCGGTGAATGGCACGGGCAACTACTTCGGCGGCCACGGACAGATCAACATCAACGCGGGTCAGACGCAGGGCCAGCCGCAGACCCCTGCCCCGACGTCCTAGAGACGCCCTGAAAACGGAACGGAGACGCAATGACCGTCAGCAACTTCAACATCGGATCGGTGAGCGGCGACGGAAACTACTTCGGCGACCACGGCCGCATCGACATCCACCAAGCGCCGCAGAGCCCCGAGCCCACGACCGCACAGTTGCTGGCGCTCCTGGCGGACCTGAACACACGCATCACCGCCCACGCCGCCGCGTTGCCGAACGCGGCGCTGCTGGCCGACACGGTGGCGCAGGCGTGCCGGGAGATCGAGGCCGGGTCGACGGAGCGCCGCTGGCTGACGTCGGTGCGGTCCCTGTTGGCCACGGTGGTGTCGGGCGCCGCGGGAGTCACTGCGGTCACGGAGGCGGTACAGCAGATCATGAAGCTGATCGGCTCGATCGAGATCTCCTGACGAAGCCCTCTCATTCCGCGGTGCCTCGCGGTGACGGCTGCCACACATTGATCACGACGCACTGATCACGAGTAGACGCGGATCACCATTTTCACTTGATCCAGCACGAGTGTCAGTCCGTCGCGCAAGGTGATACTGCGACCGGGTTGCACCGTCGTGGCGGCGTCGCCCGCCCCACTCGCCTGCCATGTCCGACCGGTGAGATTCGTCAGCCCCAGCCGGTCGGGCCGCTGCGGGTGGCGACGCACCTCGGCGCGGATCTGCTGGAAGTCATGCTGGTCGATCTCACCCAGCTGATGCGCGTAAATACACGTTTCGGCATCCAGCGGGATATACCGGACGAGGCGGCCCGGAGCCTCGATACTGAGCGCGGCGTATGGCTTGAGCGGACGCGAACACTTCCAGCACGCGCCGAAGCTGCCGTCGGTGAGGTCCTCGGCCGGCTCGGTCATGTTCTGCCGACCGCAGTCGTGGCAGGAGACGATCGAGTCTCTGCACCGGCTCAGTGCCTCGATCCACTGGACCTCCCGCACCCGCGACTGCGGGGAACGCAGTCCTGCGGTGAAGGCGTCGATGAACAGCCCGCGCAGCGCGGCGGGGATGAACCCCCACAGCGCGATCGGGCTGTGGTGCTCCGGTTCGACCGCCTTGTTGCGGCTGTTCGAGGGGTCGAACATGAACGTCGGCTCGGTGCCGTAGAGCAGCTTCTTCGCCTTCTCCTCCAGGCAGTGGATCTCTAGCTCGCGGGCGCCATGGAGCGGATGGTGGTTGATCAGCATGTAGAAGAGCAGGACGGCGAGGGCATGCAGGTCCGTTTGGACGCCCGGCGCCACACCCGGGTCGGCCCGCACCAGTTCCGGCGCCATGAATTCCATCGTGCCGACGACCCCGGTCGCGTAGCCCTCGAACACGGCGTTGTCCGTGTCGCAGACGAGTACCTCGCCGGTGTCGGGTTCGAAGAACACGTTGCCCCAGGAGATGTCGCGATACGCGATCCCCTTACTGTGCAGAAGCCGGTATGCCTCCACGACGAGCAGGCACGCCGTTATCAGCTCAAGCGGCCTGGTACGCACGCGTCGCTGGAAAAGGTCGGGCAAGCCGGCGTAGCCATCAGGTCGCAGCGCCATGACATACCCGAAGCCGTTCGGGTCGCCTTGACGTATCACGAGCGCCTCGGGCCACAGGAATCTGGCGTCGGCCAGATCCTCGGAGTAGTTCACCAGCTCGGTGACGATGGCCCGCTGCTCGGGGGTGGCCGCACGCGGGAAGTACCACTTGAGCGCCATGGCCCGGCCGCCGACGGTCACCCGGTAGACCTCGCCCTGGCCGCCCGATCCGATGAGGTCGGTGATCTTGACCTCGACGTTCCCGGCGGTCCGCAGCCGGGTGGCCCTCGTGAGCATCCGCGCCATCAGTCGGCGCCCGCGCTCATCTCTCTGATCGTGCCGCCGAGGTCCTGGTCGCGGCCGCACGCCGGGCACTTCCAGCGCGTGTCGGTGGTCGACCAGCAGCCCAGCCCGTGGCAGGCGAAGCACTGCGCGAAGGACGGATTCCCGCAGCCGGGGCAGCCCGGGTATCCCGTGCTCAGCGCGAAGGACCCGCTGAGCCTGGTGTCGGTGTACCCCTCGCGGGCCGCCCGTTCGGCGCTGATCGCGAACGCCCAGGTGGCCGACCAGGTCGACGCGCTGTCATGCTGCATCCGGATGCCGAACACCACCGGGGTCGACAGGCACCGGGCGGTCACGACCGCCGCCTGCTGTTGCGGCAGTCCGCTGGTTCTGCGACTGGGACTCATACGCCACCTCCGAAACTGGTTACCAGACGTCGCCGTCGTCGTCCGCGCCGGACTCGGAGTCCTGCGGCTCGGATGCGGGCGGCACAAGCGGGTTCGCAGCATTGGCCGGCCTGGACGCGGACCGCACCACGACGGTGGAGGCCCACCGGATCGCCGCGCTGAGCTGATGGGCATTCTGTGCGGTGTACGGCTTGAGTTCCGGGTTGTTCAGGAACTCGTTGAGCACGTCGTGGTCCGCGTCGTCACCGATGGCGATCGCGAGGCGCAGCGCCCGCTTGCCCCACGGCGTCGCGTCCAGTTCCCGCAGACCCGAGCGCCAGTCGTCGGTGGGCTGTCCGTCGGAGACCAGCGCCAGTACCGGCCGCAGCGCCCGTTCCGGCATCGGCGGGGTGTCCAGCTGCTCGGCCGCGAGAAGGAACGCCTCGCCTAAGTCGGTCACGCCCTGGGCGGTCACGTCCGTCCAACTGAACCTGTCCACCGGGACGGCGTCCGCCTTGTGCCACTGGGCTCCGGTGGAGAAGGTGATCACGCGCACCTCAAGCGTCGCGGCGGGGTTGCTCGCCGCGACGCGGCGCATCTGCGGCAGGCACTCCCTGATGGCGAAGTTCAGCGACGTGATCTTGCCGTTCATCGCCATCGAGCTCGAACAGTCCAGCAGCCAGAGGAAGTGGACCGGCCGGTGGGCCATCGCACCGCCGGGCAACTCGCTCATCGCATTCCCCCCTTCGCTATTTCCAGACCACGACGACGAGGACAGCCAACCCGCCGGCGGCGACCGGCAGGGCGGCGAAGAGGACCACCAGCAATATCCGGCGCTGCCGCCTGATGTGCGCCGGAACCGGTGGAGCGACAGAATTGGGGTTCACCGCGTCCTGTCCAGGTGTTCGGAACGAAGACCGTTGCGCCCCAGCAGCCAGAGGATCGGATCGGCGGCCGTCCCGCGCCGCGGCGGCCTGGCGAGCCGGGCGTCCGCCGCCGCGCTCAGCCCCCAGTATGTCACGTCTCTGAAATCCTTTCGCAGGCTTCTGACGAGGTTGCCCAGTCCGGCCGTGGCGTCCAGCCACGCGGCGATCTCGGCGCTCTCGCCTTCGGGCGCGGGGAAGCCCCACTCGGCGACCTGCCGCAGCACGTCGGACTTCGAGACGGCGACGGCTATCGGAATCCGGCGGCTGTTTCGACGACCGCGGACGGAGAGGTCGGCGATCACCCGGTCGTAGGCCGCCATGGGGTGGCCCGGCGCGGGTTGCGCCGCACTCACCGCCGGCGCGTATTCCGCAGGCAGATCGGCGCCGCGCGCGAGGACCGCGAGCGGATCGACGACCAGCAGGATGCCGTCGGCGTGCGCGAGGTATCGCTGGGTTCTAACTGCGTCCGTGCTGGCGAACGACTCTCCCATGGGGTCGTAGAGGTAGATCAGCCCGCGTGCGCCGCCCCGGCCCGGCAGCCGGCTGCGATGCGCGCCGGCGGCCCGTAGTTCGAACATGAACGCCGACGGCACCGGCGTCGAGGTGGCGGCGACCGGTGTGCCCGACCGCAGCAGCAGTGCCGCCGCGTCGAAGTCGGCGCTGCTGCGCGCCGAAGCGAACCTCAGCTCGAACGCGCCGGCGCGGGCCATCGAGTCCAGGCAGATCGTCGCGGCGATCAGCACGGTGGTCTTGCCCGCCGAGGTGTCGCCGACCAGCGGTATGTGCACCAGCCGTGACGTGCCGAGCCCGGTCGGCAGTTCACTGCGGCAGGCGTGGCAGGATGCCGCGAGGCGGTGCCGGCCAGTCATCGACAGCGTCGGCAGCGGCTCGCCGCAGGTGCAGATCCGATGCAGCGCGCCCAACGGTCCGGGGCGCAGATCGTCGTGTTCGATGCCGCATGCATGGCACGTGTACCGCGGCAGCGTGATCCGCTCGAAGCACCATGGATGCGGACAGCGCAGATAGATGCCCCGAATCCTCAGCTGGGCCCAGTCCGCGGTGCGGGCGAGGCGCGCAGTGAGGCGAAGACCGCCGGTGACGGCGAACATCGCAGCCCAGGTCAGGCCCAGCACGATCGCGCAGCAGACCGCACCGAGCAGGGCGCCGCACACGAGCCCTATCCACCCGGCGAGGAAGGCCGGGCGTCCCAGCAGACGCCGCCACGTCTCGTTCGTCAACCAGGTGTTGTTCTTGAAGACGTCGCCCTGCCACAGCCGATCGAGCGCCTTCATGGCGCTCTGCCTAGACTCGATCAAGCGCTCGACCCACTGTGCCCACAGCTCGCGCAGATCTACTGTGGCCTGCGTCGAGAAATACGCCGCGTACGCCGTGTCACCCGCCTGGTCCGGCCCGATGACTGCTGCGCTGTCCGGCCCTGTTCCCAGCGCCGTCCGGGCCGACTGCATGAGCAGGACGAGCCACACGACCGTGACCACAGGACTCACGAGCACGGCGAACCCGGTGAGGACGGTGCCGAAGATCATCCCCCAGGCGCCCCAGAGCAGCCGCACCCAAAGATCATCCATCGGCGGCCCCCTCCCCTCTCTTGGACGGGCCGGTGATGATCCGACGTACTCGGCCGCCGCCGAGCGACGTCTGCCACAGCTCCCAAGCGCGAACCCAGTCGGGTCCGTCGTCGCCGGACCACCGAAGGTGTTCGAGTACTTCGCGGCGCGCGGACCGGCTGAGCGTGCGTGCCGCGGGTCGCAGCACCTCGTCGAGG
Source organism: Actinocrinis sp. (assembly GCF_035946395.1). Taxonomy (NCBI): domain Bacteria; kingdom Bacillati; phylum Actinomycetota; class Actinomycetes; order Catenulisporales; family Actinospicaceae; genus Actinocrinis; species Actinocrinis sp. The sequence goes on along the minus strand of NZ_DASYZI010000358.1, from coordinate 3,312 downwards.
AGACGTCCGCGCAACCCTTCCCACAACGAGCCCGGCTGGGCCCCCTGCGAGTCGTTCCACCGGCGAAAGTGCCAGGCGAGGACGTCGGGTCGCTCCCTGAGCATGGCGGGCAGCACGTCGGTGGCGCGGGAACGGTATGCGATCAGGGTCTCCACATCGCCACGCCCCACCAGCCCGCGCAGAATCCGGTCGTCGCAGGAGCCGATCCGGGCAAGTCTTTCCGCGTCGAGCAGGCGTTCCACGAGCGCTCCGGTCGCTTCGCGCCGCAGAACCTGTGGAATCGGTTCCGGTTGCCGCATCAGTTCGATCAGGGCAAGCCAGGGCGCGTCGTCCCGCGTGGCAGCGGACAATGTGGCGGCAGACACCGCTGAACTGAGCCGTAACGCGAAAGCGTCGTTCGGGCCAAGCCTGTCGCGGTGCTCCTCCAGCATCCGCACCGCGGCCGACCAGCGCTCGTCCGAAGCCGGCGCCTCGACCACTGTGCGGACGCTCAGGGGCAGCACCGACTCGAACAATTCGGGGTGGTCAAGCAACTCGTACAGCACGGCGCCGGCCTCGCGGACGTCGAGCAGGCGTGTTCCCCAGACGGTGCGCAGAGCCAGCGCACATGATGTCGCAGCGTCGAGGCTTGCGGTCGACATCAACCGCAGTGACAGGCGCTTGAAGCGCTGGACCGCCTCCAGGCTCTCACCGTCACTGCTCTTCGGCTGGCAGAGCTCGTCAACGACTGCGGCCAGCGCCGGATGGCGAGCGATGTCCATCGCCGCGAAATGCTGTCCCGCAGGTCCGCGCAGACACCCGAGTACCTCCGCGCGCTCGGCGTTGACGAGCATGCGCTCAAGCACATCGAGCACGCCGCGCCGGATACCGTCGTACCTGGTCGTGCGGATGAATGCGGCGATGTCCTCAGGCGCTTGAGCAATGAGCATGGCGTCAACGATCGGAGCCGGGCGAACGCCGATCCGAGTGAGCTCGCCGCCGGGATCGAGGCGGTCCACGATTCGCAGGAGGCGCAGTAGCGTCGGCAGAGGCGCAGATTCCGCGGCTCTCGCGCAGCGGTCCGCAGCCGTCTCGACGAGAAAATCGTCGAGACGCTCTACCGCTTCCGCGGTCAGCAACTCTTCGCCGTCGCCGCTGTCGTCCGCACCGATCGACTCCGCCCCGATCAAAGCGGTGACGAAGGCTTGCTCGGCGTCGGTTCCATCGAGCGGGCCGGGCAGCAGGGTGACGCAGGCCGCCAAGAGCTGATCGCGGACCTCACCGGGACCTTCCGGGGCGAGCGTCCGGCACAGGTCCAGCAGCAGGAGCGGCGGTGTGTCCGCCGCGTGGTCGGCGACAGCCTCGGCCAGTCTCAACCGGAACCGCCGGGGCGTGTCAGCCCCGTGCGCACGCGCCCACCGCGCTGCGGCGCGTATCCCGGCAGCGCCGGCTGGCAGACCATATGCGAGGGCGAATGCACTCAGCCAACCGGAGTGATCGACGAGCGAGTCCGGTCCCTCCTCGTGTGCCGCGGTGATGCCGATGTCGGCGCGACTGCGCGACGCACGCGCGAACAGTTCGCTGCGGCCACCGGCCCAGAGCAGAGCGGCCACACCTGCCCATTCGTCGTCCACAGTGGCCTGGTCACGCGGCGGTCGGCTCGTGTCGTGGATGAGCAGGCGGCGACCGCGCGCGGCGGGATGATCGAGACCCAAGGTCGAGGCGACGGCGACGATGTGGTGCGGCAGCGCGGTGGGATCGTGGGCGTACGTGGTGAAAGTGAGCCGGTGTGCCTCTGCATCGGGCAAGGAGTAGCAGGCCACGGCGATCCAGAGCGCCGCGGCGTCCACGTCCGGCTCGACCAGCACCACCTGGCCACCGTCCGGGCCGTGCAGAACGCTGTGCAAGTCGGCGAGGAACGGGGCGACCCGGTCCGTGTGGCGTTCGGCGAATGCGGCCGCGCGCTCAAGGGTGATCGCCTCGCCCGGCGCGATCCGGTCCTGCTCGGCGGGTGTCGCGTTTCCGTCCCAGGCACGCGCCCAGAACGGCGAGCGCCAGGTCTCGATGGGAAGCCGGCCGCCCAGCGCCGGATCCCCCGGCGGCAGCTGAACAGTGTGGGCATAGAAATTTCCATATCTTCCGGTGTGATCACGGCCGATATAGGTGATGTTGCACAGCGCGGCCGAGCCGTCGTGCAGCAGTGTGTGGCTGAGCGTCGGCGGGAAGAGCGCCAACTGCTCCTCGTCGGGCCGGGCGGGCAGGCCGGGCGGCGGCTGGTAGACCGCCAGCGGGCGCACCTGCGCCGGAACCGCCGGATCCAGCCCCGGGCTGAGGCTGACGAAGCGGAATCCGGACGGGCCGCCATTGGCCGATGCCGAGGTGTAATGCAGCTGCCTGATCATCCGGGGCCTCCCCGCCCCCGCGGTACCAAACCGACCTGGCTGAGCAGCCAGAGCAGCGGATCGGCGACCCGAACCGGGTGGACGCCCTCGCGCGGCGCCAGCGCGTCCTCGCCAGGCGGGCCGCCGAGTGCGGAGAAGCAGAAGAGGGAGTACCGCGAGAAGGCCGCGTTGAGCTGGCGCGAGAGCGCACCACCGTCCCAGCTGTATACGAGGGCGCCGACCTCGTCCGCCACTTCCGCCGCGTCCGCCTCATCGAACGCCCCGTCGTGGGCCGCTGCTTTCAACAGGGCCGAGCCGGGCGGCAGCTGCGGCCACAGTGCGTCCGCTTTGGAAAGGCACACGGCCAGCGGGATGTCTATGAGCTGATCGCCCGCGAGGTTCCAGCCCACCCTGATCTGCTCGGCGATCATAGCCACCCACTGGTCGGGCGCCATCCCGCCGCTGTTCTTCGACCCGTCGCCGGTTTCGGCGGACCCGGCGCGGAAAGCCGGGAACTCGAAGGGATCGAACACCAACACTATGCCTTGCGCGTGGGCGAGATGCCCGAGCGAGCGGGTAGCGGCCGCGTGGTCCGCCGCGTCCCGGCCGGAGCTGTCGATGAACACCAGGGCCGAAGCGCGTCCGCGCCGCCGGCCGAGTTCGCGCGCGGCGAACCGGAAGATCATCTGCGTCCGAACGGCCTGGACCTCCAGAGCGGTGGGGGAAGGCAGCTCGCCGCGTTCGTACAGCGCGTTCTCCAGAGTGTCGAGCTGGTCGGCGGTGTCGTCGTCCATGACGTTGACCACCGCCTTGTACGAAGCGCCGATCCGGTCCCGCAACTCGTGCAGGAGCACGGTCGCGAAGGTGGTCTTGCCGGAGTTCACCGGGCCGACGAGTGCCACGAACACGCTGAGCATCGCGCTGTAGTCGCCAGGCAGTTCGTGGTAGCAGC
>NZ_DASYZI010000357.1:0-30340 GCF_035946395.1 Actinocrinis sp. | reverse complement strand
CCGGGGGCGACTAGACGTACCTGCTCGCGCGGGGCCACCAGGCCTGACGTGCGCAGCGTCGTGCGCAGTTGGTGCTCCACCGCGGGCAGGATGTCGCGCAGCAGCCCGCCGAAGACGACGACCTCGGGGTTGAAGATGTTGACCAGGTTGCCGACGCCGATCCCGAGCCACTCCCCCACGTGCCGGATCGCGGCGGCGGCGCGCGGGTCTCCCCCTGCGGCCGCGGCTACCACGGCTGGGACGGTCGAGCGGGGACCGTCCGGGTGTCCGGCCGCGTCGAGGATGGCCTTCTCGCCGATCTCGGTCTCCCAGCAACCCCGCGCGCCGCAGCGGCACAGTCGGCCGGCCGGGTTGACTACCATGTGGCCGAGTTCGCCGCCGTAGCCACCTGCTCCGCGCAGCGGTTCGCCGCCGACGATGATCCCGGCACCTACGCCGACCTCGCCGGCCAGGTAGACCGCGTCCGTAGCTCCGGCCGCCGCGCCGCGTACGTGCTCGGCTAGTGCGCCCAAGTCCGCGTCGTTGCCGACGGCGACCGGGGCGTGGATGCCGTAGTTCGCGACAACCGCCGCTAGGGTCTCGCCGAGCGGGGCGTCCACCCAGCCTAGGTTGGGGGCGAAACGGACTAGGCCGTCCTCGTCGCGCACAACGCCCGCGATGGCCGCGCCGATGCCGACGCACACCGCGTCAGTCGCAGCGCGGCTGAGCATCTCGCCGGTGAACCGGCCCAGGTGGGCCGCCACATCATCGAGCGCGTAGTCGCCGCGCGGGCGGTAGAGCTCGCGACGGTCGAGGATCGCGCCGCCCAGGCCGACCCTCGCGGCGATCAGGTAGTCGACGCCGATGTCGAACGCGAGCACGTACACCCGCTCCGAGCGCGGCACTACGACCAGGCTGGGCCGTCCGGCCCCCGCCCCGGCCCCGCGCGCGGGAAGCTCCTCGCGCACGAGGCCGGCATTGGTCAGATCGGCGGTCAACGCGCCGATCGTCGACCGGTTGAGCTGCATCGCGGCGGTCAGTTCCGCGCGCGACGTCGGTCCGTGCACGTGCACGTACCGCAGCAGGGTGGAGACGTTGTGGCGGCGCACCTCGTCCTGCGTCGCGCCGGCCGGTCCGGTCGCCATGGCTGAGTTGCGGCGTTCAGCAGGCAAGGCAGTGCCTCTCAGTCATGACCGTTGCCTCCTGTCGGACGCGTCGTCTGGCGTACCACCACCCTGCTGCGGCGGGGCGCCTAGCTCGTCACCCGCCCGGCGTGCCGGGAGAGGGCGTCGACCGCGGCGGCGAGCAGCAGCACGATGCCGGTGATGATGTCCTGATAGGCCGCGGCGTTGCCTCCCTTGATCAGGTCGCTCATCCCGTACTGCAGGATGCCCAGCGCCAGACCGCCGAGTACGGCGTCGACGACGCGCCCGCGCCCGCCGGCCAGCGACGTGCCGCCGATGACCGCGGCCGCCACCGCCAGCAGCAGGACGTTGCCGCCGCCCTCCTGGGTGTTGACGCCGTTGAGGTTCGAGGCGAGGAAGAGCCCGGAGAAGCCCGCCATCGTGGAGCAGATGACGAAGACGGAGGTCCGGATGACGCGCACGGGGATACCGGCGCGGCGGGCCGCCTCGTCGTTGCCGCCGACCGCGTAGACGTGCCGGCCGTAACGGGTCTTGTTCAGCACGAAGGTCAGGATCGCCAGCATGACCATGATGATGGGCACGAGCCACGGCACGCCCTGGATGTGGATGCCCTCGCGCTGCTGCCAGCCCAGCGCCTCGTCGACGTTGCAGAAGTACACGAATACCGCGCCGCCGGCGGCGAGCACGAGGATGCGCAGGAACAGCAGGCCCGCCGGCTCCACGGCCAGCCCCTGCCGACGGCGGCTGGCCACCTGCGCCAGCTTCACCGCGGCGTACACGGCCACGCCGATCACCAGGTAGACCCAGCCGAGCACCGGGGAGAGGCGGCCGTTGTCCAGTTGGAGCAGCGTCTTGTCGCTGATCGAGACCTGGCCGGCGCTGTTGCCGATCACCAGCATCTGCGCGCCCTGGAAGGCGATGAACGCGGCCAGGGTCACCACGAAGGAGGGAATGCCGATGCGCGCGCGCAGCCAGCCGAGCAGCAGGCCGGACACCGCGCCGAACGCGGCGGCGCCGAGGATCGCGATCGGCCAGGCGATGCCGTGCCTGACCGACAGGATCGCGCCCCAGGCGGCCGCGGTGGAGCCGACCACGCCCGCGGAGAGGTCGATCTCGCCGAGCAGCAGCACGAACACCAGGCCCATGGCCAGGGTGATGGTCGCCGCGGACTCTTGCAGGATCGAGATGAAGCTGGAGACGCTCCAGAAACTCGACTGGGCGGCCGTGAAGATGGCGACCAGCAGGAGGATGCCGATGACGGCGGGCACGGAGCCGATCTCGCCGGTGCTCAGGCGCGACCGGTAGTTGCTGATGGACTCGCCGATACTGCGCGGGACCGCGGCGGTCACCACGGGCGCGGCGTCGGCGCGGCGGTCGGTCATCGACTCGCTCATGCCGCGGCTCCGTTCGGGTTAAGGGTGGTCGTCAGCGGGAGCCCGAGGTTGCCGGACCGCCCCGCGGTGATCAGTTCGACGATCTGGGTGTGCGTCACGTCGGACCGCTTGACCAGCGCGGCCATCTGGCCGAGGTAGAGCGCCGCGATCCGGTCGGAGACCTGGAGGACGTCGTTCATGTTGTGCGAGATGAGGATGACCGCCAAGCCCTGGTCGGCCAGGTTGCGCACCAGGCGCAGCACCTCCGCGGTCTGCGCGACGCCGAGGGCGGCGGTCGGCTCGTCGAGGATGACCACCTTGGAGTTCCACAGCACGGCCTTGGCGATGGCCACGGTCTGCCGCTGGCCGCCGGAGAGGCTGGAGACCTTCTGCCGCACCGACTTGACGGTGCGCACCGAGAGCGAGGCCAGCGTCTCCCCCGCGGCCCGCTCCATGGACGGCTCGTCGAGCGTGCGCACGCCGCTGATCCGCTCGCGGCCGAGGAACATGTTCTGGACGATGTCGAGGTTGTCGCAGAGCGCGAGGTCCTGGTACACGATCTCGATGCCCAGCGCCGCGGCGTCACGCGGACCGTGCACCCGTACCGGCCGACCCTCGAAATAATAGTCGCCGTCATCGATGGAATACGTGCCACCGATGCACTTGACCAGCGTGGACTTGCCAGCGCCGTTGTCGCCGACCAGAGCCGTCACTTCGCCGAGGTGGGCTTCGAAGTCCACCCCTTTGAGCACACTGACGGGGCCGAACGATTTCGTGATCCCGCGCATCTGCAGGATCGGACCGTTCTGGTTCACCTCGACCTCTTCCTTAAGACCCGCCCGGATATTGCCAACAAGCTGTGACAACGCCATAGCACGGCCGGCACCTCCCGACAAGACAAGCTCCCGGTTCCGCGCGACGGCTCGGGCGCTGGCCGCCGCGCGGAACCGGGGAGGTGCCGCTTACTACTGGGCCGCGATCCCGGCCGCGGTGCACTTGGCGACGTAGGCCGCGGTGCAGACGTCCGCGTACGAGACGTAGTTGTCCTTGATCGGCTGGTCGACGTTCGCCTTGGTGATCGTGATCGGCGTGGCCAGCAGCGACTTGACGGCCTGCTGGTTGGTCGGGTCGGTCACGTTGGCGAAGGTCTCGGTCGGCGTGGTGTTCGCGACCAGCTCGGCGGCCAGGTCGACGGCCGGGACGGCCTCCTGGGTCGACGGCTTGTAGATCGAGAAGGACTGGTCGCCGTCCAGGATGTGCTGGAGGCCCGCGGCGGTGGCGTCCTGGCCGGAGACCGCGACCTTGCCGTTGATGTGCAGGTTCTTCAGGTCCGCGATGACCGCGTTGGCCATGCCGTCGTTGGCCACCATGACCACGTTGATGTTGTGGTCGGCGCCGTACATGGCCGAGAACGTGGTGCCGGCGGTGGTGTTGTCCCAGTTGGCGATGGCCTGCTCGGCCGACTTCTTCCAGGTGCCGGCGTCGATCAGCGGCTTGATGACCGACATGTAGCCCTGGTTGAACAGGGTGGCGTTGTTGTCGGTCGGGGCGCCGTCGAGGATCGCCACGTCCGGCTTGCTGATGTTCATCGACGTGACGGCGGCGCTCAGCGCGGTGCCCTGGGCCTTGCCGACCGCGACGTTGTCGAAGGAGACGTAGTAGTCCGGGCTGGAGCCGGTGACCAGGCGGTCGTAGTCGATGACCTTGACGCCGGCGGCCTTGGCCTCGGTGGTGACGGCCTGGCCGGTGGTCGGGTCGATGCTCGCCAGGAGCAGGACCTGGACGTGCTCGGTCTTGATCATCGTGTCGGCGATGGTCTTCTCCTGCTGGTCACTGCCCTGCGCGTTCTGGATGTCGCAGGACAGGCCCTTGGCCTGGCACTCCTTCTGGATGGCCGGCCGGTCCGCGTTCTCCCAGCGCGCCGAGGTGGCGGTCTCGGGGAGGATCACACCGACCTTCCCTCCGGCGGCGTTGCCGCCCGCGGAGGCGCTGCCCGAGGAGGAGGGGGGAGTTGTGCTCGAAGACGAAGAACAACCAGCAACGCCGAGTGCCAAAGCAGCGGCGCCGACGGTGGCGGTGAGGATGGCCTTACGCATCATCGCGCTTTAGGTCCTTTCTCAGTGCCGGCCCGGTGGCAACAGTGCCCGGTGGCTCGGCGTTCAAGGAATGTTGTGACCGGCAACGTATTCGGTCGGCCCGGCCTTGCCAAGGGGTCGGACCGGTGATTTTGCAGCTGGGCGTAACGATTGGGAAACGTCAACCCTGGGCCGAGGATACACGGAGTTCTCCGGATTCCGGCATTTCCGGCATGGTCTAGACCAGTCGACGCCGACACGGGGCACGTGCTCCACCCGGCGACGTGCTCAGAAGTGTCCGGGAAGCGGCCCGCGGCAACAATTCGAACATGATCTTGGCTCGCGTTCGACAGCCTCCTGAGGCCGAAATGCCGCGTTGCCGAATCGAGACCCGGGCTCATGGCGGCCGGACGCCCGTTACCGGGCCGCAATCCGATCGCCACTCAGGCGGTACAGCACCAGAAGGCCGCCGGGAGAGGACCGGCAGGCGCCACGAGACCGTTCACCGGCGCCGCGTTGACGCGTGCGAGCGCCCGTGAGGGGCACGAGAGATCGGAGGGGTGCCCTGCCGCGGCTGGCCGTGTATCGCAGGATTCGTTGTCACGGCGTGGTGCGCATCGCGAGATCAGCCGCCACGGCGTGCTGCGGCACCCATTTCCGCGTGGTCGATACCGGATCCGCCCAGGCTGACCGCATACACGGGGGTTGGTGCCGAGATTGGTGCAGCGGGCAACAATATCCGGACGTGCGAGGTGCCGGAACGGCGCGCCGACGGGATGCGGGCCGCTTGCGCCCGGCCAAGATCCACAGCACCCTCCCGCCGCTGACTCAGCCGGTGCGCGTGATTGTGTCTCGCGCACCGGCCGGCCTCTACGCCGTCGCGGTGGTGTGCGAGTAAGCGTTCTAACAACACCGGCCTGGACCAAGAGCGAAATTACCGACCCGTAGCCATGCCGGTCTACCGGGAAAACCCTCGTGTATGCGCCCGCCGGACAACGGGCGCATACACGGCGGCGTCTCCTCAGGCCCGGATCAGGTTCCGCAGGACGTACTGCATGATGCCGCCGTTGCGGTAGTAGTCGGCCTCTCCGGGGGTGTCGATGCGCACGACGGCGTCGAACTCCTTGTCCCCCGCCTTCACCTTGACCGTGCGCGGGGTGCTGCCGCCGTCGAGCGCGGTGATGCCGGTGATGGAGATCTCCTCCTCGCCGGTCAGGCCGAGCGAGGCGGCGTTCTGCCCGGCCGGATACTGCAACGGCAGCACGCCCATGCCGATCAGGTTCGAGCGGTGGATGCGCTCGTAGGACTCGGCGATGACGGCCTTCACCCCGAGCAGCGCGGTGCCCTTCGCGGCCCAGTCGCGCGAGGAGCCGGAGCCGTACTCCTTGCCTGCGAGCACGACCAGCGGCACGCCCGCCTCCTCGTAGGCGGCCGAGGCCTCGTAGATGGTCGTCTGCTCGCCGGTCAGCAGGTTCCTGGTGTAGCCGCCCTCGACGCCGTCCAGCAGCTGGTTGCGCAGCCGGATGTTGGCGAAGGTGCCGCGGATCATCACCTCGTGGTTGCCGCGCCGCGAGCCATAGGAGTTGAAGTCGCGCCGCTCGACGCCGTGCTCGGCCAGGTACCGGCCCGCGGGCGAGTCGGCCTTGATCGAGCCGGCCGGGGAGATGTGGTCGGTGGTCACCGAGTCGCCGAGCTTGGCCAGCACGCGCGCGCCGGCGATGTCCTGGACCGGCGCCGGGGTCTCGGGCATGCCCTCGAAGTACGGCGGCTTGCGCACGTAGGTCGAGTCGGCGTCCCACTCGAAGATGTTCCCGGTCGGCGTCGGCAGCGACTGCCAGCGCTCGTCCCCGGCGAACACGTCGGAGTAGTCGTGCGCGAACATCTCGGCCGAGATCGCCGAGCCGATGACCTCCTGCACCTCGGCCGGAGCGGGCCAGATGTCCCTGAGGTACACCGGCTCGCCGCCCTGGTCGGCGCCGAGCGCTTCGTGCTCGAAGTCGAAGTCCATGGTGCCCGCGATCGCGTAGGCGATCACCAGCGGCGGCGAGGCGAGGTAGTTCATCTTGACGTCCGGGTTGATCCGGCCCTCGAAGTTGCGGTTGCCGGACAGCACGCTCACGACGGCCAGGTCGGCCGCGTTCACCGCCGCCGAGACGTGCTCGGGCAGCGGGCCGGAGTTGCCGATGCAGGTGGTGCAGCCGTAGCCGACCAGGTTGAAGCCGAGCTTGTCGAGGTACGGGGTCAGGCCCGCGCGGTCGTAGTAGTCGGTGACCACCTTCGAGCCGGGCGCGAGCGTGGTCTTGACCCACGGCTTGACGTGCAGGCCCTTCTCGACCGCCCTCTTGGCCAGCAGCGCGGCGCCGAGCATCACCGAGGGGTTCGAGGTGTTGGTGCAGGAGGTGATCGCGGCGATCACCACCGAGCCGTGGTCGACCTCGAACGTGGTCCCGTCCGGCGCGGTCACCGGGGTCGGCTTGGACAGGCCGTTGCGTCCAGCGGGCGAGTCGGAGGCCGGGAAGGACTCGATGCCGGACTCGTCGCCGTCCTTGATGTAGTCGCGCACCGCCGCGCGGTACCTGCTCTTCGCCTCGGAGAGCGCGACCCGGTCCTGCGGGCGCTTCGGCCCGGCGATCGACGGCACGATGGTGGACAGGTCCAGTTCGATGTACTCGGAGTACTTGGATTCGCGGGCGGGATCGTGCCAGAGGCCCTGCTCCTTGGCGTACGCCTCGACCAGGGCGAGTTGAGCGGCAGGCCGGCCGGTGAGCTTCAGGTAGTCCACGGTCTCCCGGTCGATCGGGAAGATCGCGCAGGTGGAGCCGAACTCGGGGCTCATGTTGCCGATGGTGGCCCGGTTGGCCAGCGGGACCGCGGTGACGCCCTCGCCGTAGAACTCGACGAACTTGCCCACCACGCCGTGCCTGCGCAGCATCTCGGTGATGGTCAGCACCAGGTCGGTGGCGGTGGCGCCGGCCGGCAACTGTCCGGTCAGCTTGAAGCCGACCACCCGCGGGATGAGCATGGAGACCGGCTGGCCGAGCAGCGCAGCCTCGGCCTCGATGCCGCCGACGCCCCAGCCGAGCACGCCGAGCCCGTTGACCATGGTGGTGTGCGAGTCGGTGCCGACCACCGTGTCCGGGTAGGCCAGCCCGTCCCGGTCCATGACGACCCGGGCGAGGTGCTCGATGTTGACCTGGTGCACGATGCCGGTGCCCGGCGGCACCACCTTGAACTCGTCGAAGGCGGTCTGCCCCCAGCGCAGGAAGCGGTACCGCTCCTGGTTGCGCTCGTATTCGATGTCGACGTTGCGGGCGAACGCGTCCGGGGTGCCGAAGACGTCCGCGATGACCGAGTGGTCGATCACCAGCTCGGCCGGGGCCAGCGGGTTGACCCGCGCCGCGTCGCCGCCGAGCGCCACCACGGCCTCGCGCATGGTGGCCAGGTCCACGACGCAGGGCACGCCGGTGAAGTCCTGCATGATCACCCGGGCCGGGGTGAACTGGATCTCGGTGTCCGGCTCGGCCGCCGGGTCCCAGCCGGCCAGCGCGCGGATGTGCCCGGCGGTGATGTTCGCGCCGTCCTCGGTGCGCAGCAGATTCTCCAGGAGCACCTTGAGCGAGTAAGGCAGGTGCTGCGCTCCGGGGACCGCGTCGAGGCGGAAGATCTCGTACGACGCGTCGCCGACGCTCAGATGCGCGCGGGCGTGGAAGCTGTCCGAAGAACGCTGTCTGTCGATCGCGCTGTTCGTGGACATCGCGGTGGTCTCCTATTCCTGGCCGCTATTTATCTCGACGTCAAGATAACTCCCATCATAGCCACCCGGCCGCGGCCCGGTTCAAGTCAGGTTGCGTGCGACTGTGCGATCATCAGCCTGTCGGCTCGGCGCAGGCACAACCCGGACTTAAAGGACCCACGTGAGTTTCACCGCCACGCTGGCGCGCGACTTCCCGTCCGCGATCCCGGCGAACCAGTTCGTCCACTCCACCCAGGACTCGCTCCAACCGCACGGCGTGCACCGCGGCTCGGCCCTGGCCCTCATCGCGACCTGCCGGGACGAGTTGGCCTTCGGCTTGACCGCCGAGCTGCAACGGGCCTGGGGGCCCGCGTTCGACATGGCCGGACTGGCCGGGCTGCTCACGCTGGGCCGAACGGGTATCGCCGCCGCGCGCGGACACGCCCCGCTGGTGAACGGACGACGCACCTTCGTCCTGTTCGGGCTAACCCACGTGGGTGTGGACGACGCGGGGACGATCGGCAACTGCGAGCGGCCCGGCGTGCCCGGCGTATCGCGCACCTGCGGCGCTCTCATGGCCCTGCACGACGAGTTGACCGGGGACGACACGCACACCTCGGACTACCCCTACCTGGACAAGTACGACCCGGAGCAGTCCAGGCTGCGCGAGCGGATCACCCCGCGGATCTCCGGGCGTCCCGACCTGCTGACGATCACCCGGATCACCAGGGACCTGATCGACCTGGACACTGACGCCGTGATCAAGGTGCTGCGGGACGACGAGGTGCCGGCCGACGTCGCGGTGTTCACCGGCATCCACATCCACGGTCCGCGCGGCGCGGACTATGTGGACCTCGGCCGCTGCTTCTTCGACCGCGACGGGGAGATCGCCCGCCTCTCGCTCCAGGGCGCGCTGTAATCGCTTTCTCACCGCGCCGGCTTCTCAACTCCCGCCGGGTAACCGGAAAAGCCTCGCGGATGACGCGAGGTTATCCGTATTCTGAATCGGCGGATATGGCTCGGACACGAGCGTGCCGGCCCGCAGCGCAATTCGGTCGCACAGTTGTTCCAAGGTGAACGGAAATACGGTGATTTCCGGCGCGGCGCACCGCCATCCGCGATATGTCAGCGGCCTGCGTCAACGCGGCGAGCCCGCGTCACCGCCGTGACGGCGGAATGCGCGCCTGCCACGATCGCCGCACGCCGACGATGCGCAGCGCGGCCGTGACGGCCGCCGCGACGAAGGCGAGCGGTGTGGCGGCGGGCTCCAGCCACGCCGCGAGCACGATGATCAGCGAGCCGATCAGAGCCGGGATCGCGTAGAAATCACGCCGCAGCACGGTGGGCACCTCGGCCACGAGGATGTCCCTGACCACTCCCCCGCCCACCGCCGTCACCACCCCGAGCAGCGCGGCCGGGACCGAGGCCAGGCCGTACTGCAACGCCTTTCCGGTGCCGGAGACCGCGAAGAAGCCGAGGGCCAGCGAATCCGCGACCAGGAAGGCGAGGCTCGCCGCCATCGAACCCTTCGAAGCCGCCATCCGTTCACGCAGCGTGGCGCCGGCCGCAAGCGGCCAGTGCTCCACCGCGACCACCGTCACCACGGCCGCCGTCGCAACGGTCAGATATCGCCAATCGGTCAAGAAGGCAGGGGGAATCGCACCGATCATCAAGTCCCGTACGGCTCCGCCGCCGAGGCCGGTGACCGCGCCGAGCACCACGATGCCGACAAGGTCGAGCTCCTTTCGGATCGCGGTCAGCGCGCCGGACGCCGCCGCGGTGAAAACACCGAGCAGGTCGAACAGGATCGGCAGATGCAGGGCGTTGGGATGCACGTCCACATCTTCTCAAGTCGGCACAGCCGTTGACCGGATGATTCCACGTGTCTCGATGCGTGTGGCTTCGCTACAGTTGCATTCACGGGGGAAGCCGGATTGCTTTGTCTCGTACCGCGTTGGGACTCCGTTCGGGCTGCGCACGCTGATACGGTGGACCGGACGACGAGTACGACGAGTACATCGAAGAAGGCCGGTGCGATGGGTTTCCGGAAGCGTCAAGGGGGATAAGAGGGATGACCGCGCGGATCAGGCTTGCCGGGCGCGCATCGTGCGCTGCCCGGACGGCGGTCCCCCGATCGGGTAACGCGCGCCCCCGCGAGTTGCGCCGAACGGGCGTGGCATCTTCCCGAACCCCAGACCCGCGCGCCACACTCGGTATTACGTCCAGAAGCGGCAGCACCCAGGAGGTCTCATGACCGAACTGCGCGTGATGGCGGTCACCGGCGACGGCGACCGTCTGGTGCTGCGTGCCCCGGACGGCCAGGAGTTCTTCCTCGCCATCGACGACCGGCTGCGCGCCGCGGTGCGCGGCGACCGGGCCCGGCTCGGCCAGATCGAGATAGAGCTGGACGCCCAGCTGCGCCCCCGGGACATCCAGGCCCGCATCCGCGGCGGCCAGACCGCCGAGCAGGTGGCGGACATGGCCGGCATCCCGCTGGAGCGGGTGCGCCGGTTCGAGGGTCCGGTGCTGGCCGAGCGGGCGTTCATGGCCGAGCGGGCGCAGAACACCCAGGTGCGCCGCGCCGGGGAGACGCACGGGCCGAAGCTGGGCGACGTGGTGCGCGAACGGCTGTCGCAGCGCGAGCCGGACCACGACTCGACGCAGTGGGACTCGTGGCGCCGGGAAGACGGCGTCTGGACCGTGCGCCTCGCCTTCCGCATCGGCGGCCTACCTTACGAGGCGACGTGGGCCTTCGACCCGCCGCGGCGCCTGGTCACGCCGGCCGACGACGAGGCGCGGCTGCTGTCCAGTGACGTGGCGGCGGAGAACGCGTTCCCGTTCACTCCGCGCCAGCCGAGGCTCCCGGCCGCGGCGGGCGGCGAGCCGGGACGTCCGACCTCGTCGGTCACCGCCCTGCCGACCTGGCAGGGTCGCCCGTCGGCCGCGGCATCGGCGTCGGCGTCCGGGGACTCGGTCGTCACACCGCTGCGCCCGGTAGCCTCCGCGGCGTCGGCGAGCCCGCCGACGGCTCCGGCGGCCGAGGAGCCCGCGGCGCGGCGTCAGGCCGGCGCCGGCTCGGCGTACTCGGACGCGTTGTTCGGCCCGGTGGGTCCGCACAAGGACCGGCTGCGCGGCTCGACCGACCAGCAGGCGGTCAACGACGGCGTGACTCCGGGCAAGCGGGCGACCGTGCCGTCCTGGGACGAGATCGTCTTCGGCACCCGGCGGCGCAAGGGCGGCGAGTAGTGAGCCAGGGCGATCGTCCGAATCAGGCGAACAGTCCGGAGGCGTAGTAGTCCGAGGCGTCCTTGACCCCGGGCAGGGCGAAGAAGTAGCCGCCTCCGGTCGGCGAGATGTAGTCCACCAGCGGCTCGTCGATCAGCCGGGTCTGCACCGCCTCGAACTGCCGCACCACGTCCTGGTTGTAGCAGGCGAAGAGCAGGCCCACGTCCAGGTTGCCGTTCGCGTCCACGCCGCGGTCGTAGTTGTAGCCGCGGCGCAGGATGCGTTGGCGGTCGGTCTTCGCGGTGCGCGGGTTGGCCAGGCGGATGTGCGCGTCCAGCGGGATGATCTTCCCGTCCGGATCGTTCGCGTACAGCGGGATGTCGGTCTCCTTGCCGCCGGACAGCGGCGCCCCGGAGTCCCGGCGCCGGCCGAACATGTTCTCCTGCTCGGTCAGCGAGACCCGATCCCAGAACTCGACCAGCATCCTGATGATCCGGATCACCTGGTACGAACCGCCCTCGGTCCAGCCGGGCTCGCCGTTCGCGCCGCCGTGCGTCCAGATCAGCGCGGCGGTCTCGGCGGCCGAGTCCACGTCCGGGTTGGCGATGCCATCCTTGAAGCCGAGCTGGTTGCGCTGGGCGCCGGTGGGACGGGACGGGGACTGGAAACCGTCCGCCTTCCAGTTCGGCTGGAGCCACTGGCGGGTGTGCTTGGCGATGTCGCGCAGCGCGTGCATGACCGTGTCCCGGTTGTCGGCGCAGATCTGTATCGAGAGATCGCCGTGCATCTCGGTCGAGTCGACCATGTTGTCGTTGGGGAACGCGGGCATCGGCGCGAGCTTCGCCGGCTTGCGCGCGGCCAGGCCGTACCGGCCGTCGAACAGCGACGCGCCGACGCCGACGGTGATGGTCAGCCCGTCCGGGACGACGACCGGGCCGATCGTCGAGCTGTCCGACGGCGGCGAGGCGACGCCGAGATCGACCGGCGTGCCGCCCGCGGTGAGGAAGCGGGCCCGCTGCGTCAGGGTCCTGAACATCTGCTGTAGTGCGGGCCGGTCGGCGGCGATCACGTTGAAGGACACGAAGGTGCCGGCCAGCTGCGGCGGGGTGAGGATGCCGGCCTGGTGCGCGCCGTGGAACCCGATCGTGCGGCCGCTGCCGGTACCGCTGGAGCCGGACGAGGAGACGGCCTGCGCGACCCCGAATCCGCCTGCGGTGACGGCCGCGGCCCCGACCGCGCCGACCGCCGCGCCGCGTAGGAAGGAACGCCGACGCAGCGCGTGGCGGAAGTCGCCGTGCGCGTCCGGATCGGCGAGCTCGGCGAAGGGGCACGAGCCGGTACCGGCGTCCGGCGCGTCGTCCATGCCTGTCATGCGCTGCTTCGCTCCTCTAGCAGGTCGGGCACCACGGAGAGCTGTTCGAGCAGTTGGCCGAGGTCCCCGTCGATCTTCTGCCGCCGTGTCGTGGAGAGCTGATTCAGGGCGGTCCACGAGCCGTCCGGGTCGTGCGCCGCGTCGAGGTCCGCGGCCACCGTCTTGATCCACGTGTTGATCGCTGTCAGGGCCTGCGGATCGCGCGGCTCGATGAGGCCGATCAGCGTGCCGAGCACCACCTGCGTGCCGTGCAGGTTGGCCGACACGGTCGCCAGCGCCGTGCCGCTGCCGTAGTCGGAGATCCCGGTGAGCTGGAACTGCAACGCGTTCTCCAGGATCTCGTGGGTGCGCAGCGGCAGGTCGTTCGGATCGGTGGTCTGCGTCGGGAACGCCTTGATCAGGCCCTGGACGTCGGCGACGAGCTTGTCGCCGAACGGTTTGAGCTGCGCGGCGTCCTGTCCGTGCCAGAGCCCGTATTCGATGCGGTGGAAGCCGGTCCACGAGGCGTCGTTCACGCCGTTCTGTAGCCCGGTGGCCCGGCCGTCGATCCGGCCGTCGAAGTCGCCGAAGGTGCCGTACGCGGCACCGAGCCCCTCGTAGTCGAGGTGTGCGATAAGCCAGTGCGCCTTCGCTGCGGCCAAGCCGCCGCCAGTCAGATCGGCGGCCGTCAGGTCCGCGTCGAGCTTCTCGCTGTCGGCCAGCAGTACCGGCAGGTTCTGCTGCACGTACGCGCGGTAGTCGCTGACCGGCTGCTGCATGTCCTGGTCGGTGACCGGGGCGAAGCCGGTGCTCGCGCCGGACGAACCGCCGCCGAGCGTGTAAGTCTTCGAACTGAGCGCGGTGCCGTCGGTGAAGGCGCAACGGAACGCGTACGAGCCGGCGGACAGCGTGACGGCCATCGGCCGCTGCGTGTGCGGCGCCAGGTTCTCGATCTCGGCGAACACGGCGTTGTCCGCGGGATCGATCAGGAAGACCTCGGCCGTGCTGCGGCCGTTGTTGGCGAGCGTGAAGCTCTGCGCCCCGGCCGCCGGGTTGCTCCAGCCGGAACCGCAGCCGGACTCGCTGAGGTCGATGGTGTTCGCGGCGGCACTCGATCCGGGGCCGATCACGGCGATCGCGGCCACTGCGGCAACCGCCGGCACCGCGAAGATCGAGGTTCCGATGGCCCACCGGGGAACCCGGCGTGCCACGTCACGCTCCTGCTTCGCCGCACGCTTCGCCGCGGTCTCGGCTGACGGCGCGGGCGCCTGACGCACTCCGCGGGCGAACAGGTACATCGTCGGCAGCAGATACAGCAGATATCCGAGCACCTGGAGCCGGCTCATCGTGGGCGTCAGGTTGAGGGTGCCGGAGATCAGCGTCGCGTACCAGGACTCTGTGTCGATCGACGAGAGGTCGAACGCGTGAGCCGTGTGCCCCGGGATCAGCCCGCTCTCCTGAAGGTCGCCGAGCCCGTACGCGAGCACGCCCGCGGCGATGACGATGAGCACCGCGCCGGTGACGGCGAAGAAGCGGCCCAGGTTGATCCGCAGCACCCTGCGGTAGAGCCCCCAGCAGGCGGCCACCGCGAGCGCGACGCCGAGCGCCGCGCCGATGATCGGGCCCTGCGAACTGCCGGCCGACTTGGCGGTGGTCCACAGGAACAGCGAGGTCTCCAGGCCCTCGCGGGCGACCGCGACGAACGCGGTGAACGCGAGCACCCCGGCGCCCCGCCCCAGCGCCTCGGTCACCCGGGCCTTGATGTCCCCGGAGAAGCTGCGTGCGGAGCGGCGCATCCAGAACACCATCGCGGTCACGAACACGACCGCGACCAGCGAGAGCACGCCGCCGAAGGCGTCCTGCCCGCCGGCCGGCAGGCTCGCTGCGGTGAAGGTGAGCACGGCTGCGAACGACAGGCTCAGCGCGACGGCGGCGGTGACGCCGGCCCACACCGTGCCGAGCCGGGCCCGCCGGCCGGCCCGCACCAGCGTGGCCACCAGGATCGAGACGATGAGCCCGGCCTCCAGGCCCTCGCGCAGCCCGATCAGAAAGCTCGGGAACACGTCATTCCACATATGCGGCAGATCCTCGGGCACGGTTGATCGAGCATGGCTGATCGAGCATGGCTGGTCCAGCACGGCCGATCATGACTTGTTAGGCAAGCCTAACCATATCTTGCGTTCTGGTTCGGGCCGCAAGGACCGGGGAATGAACGACGGGTGTGATCCCGGTGACGCCTGGGCCGCGAAACAACCGCTGATGTGGTGACCACGGCTCATCACAAAAAAACTTCGGACCGCATGTATCAGGACGCCGTCAGCCCCGCTCTTACTTGTTGACCGTTCCGGGAAGGGGAGAGCCCGGCGAGGTCAGTGTGGGGTGGATGCTGGGGGACCGTCCCGACGCCTGTGGGGGGATTCGCAGACAGGCGTCGGGACGGCTGCACGGGGCGCGCCCTCGCGGTCAGGACGTCACGGGGGTACGGCCTGGCGGCGAGGGCGCGCCCCGTGCGGCGCGGGCTCCCGCCCGACGCCGCGGAACGGGGCAGACGTGCTAAGCCTCGGCTGGCCAAGACTGCCATGGAGGGAATCCCGCAAATGAGTCTCGACTACGAAGCAAGGCTGGAAAGGCTGCTGGCCCGGCATGGCGACCTCGTGCTGAGCGCCGGCCTCAACGGGAACTGCCACGTGCTGCACCGGCGCGACCAGATCCTGGTCCCGCTGGCCCAGGCCGACCGGGCGCACCAGGCGGCGGACCAGTGGACCGAACGCCGCGAGGACCTCTTCGAGGTCGGCGTCACCCGGCTGCACCTGCGCCCCGAGGCGGGCGTCGACGTCTGCGAGCTGACGACCGACCTGCGCGGCCACAGCGACGGCCCGATCTCCGCCTCGCTCAACCACCTGATGCAGACCGCGCCCGACTACGGCGGCGGCCCGTTCAACCTGCCGCAGCCGGCCGCCTCGCTGCCCAAGCCCTCCGCGGGCAACCCCGCCGGCCGCCGGGCCATCGCCGGCATCCTGGACACCGGGATCGTCAAGCACCCCTGGTTCGCCGACACCGACTGGTTCGCCCTGGTCACTGCGGACCAGCTCGACCCGATCCCGAGCGGCTCGCACTACGAGCCGGACGCGCAGACCGGCCACGGCACCTTCGTCGCGGGCATCCTGCTGCGCCAGGCGCCCTCCGCGTTCCTGATGATCGAGCGGGTGCTCGACGACGACGGCATCTGCGACGAACTGCACCTGCTCGGCCGGCTGGCCAGCCTGCACCGGCGGATCACCGCCTCGGGCGAGACGCTCGACGTGCTCAACCTCTCGCTCGGCGGCTACAGCTTCGACAACCTGCCCTCACCGCTGGTCTCCGACGCGCTCGCCCGCTTCGGCAAGCACACCGTGGTCGTCGTCGCCGCCGGCAACGACGGCTCGAACCGGCCGTTCTGGCCGGCCGCGCTCAAGGGCTGCGTCGCGGTGGGCGCGCTGGAGACCGACGACCGCAGGGCGGAGTACTCCAACCACGGCTGGTGGGTGGACGCGTGCACGGTCGGATCCGACGTCGTCGGCCCGTTCATCACCGACAGCACCCCGGATGGGCGGCGCTTCAACGGCTACGCCAAGTGGTCGGGCACCTCGTTCGCGGCGCCGCGCGTCGCCGGAGCCGTCGCCAACCTCATCGCGTCGAAGCAGATGAGCGCCTCCGAGGCTGTGGACTTCCTGCTGGACCGGGCGACCCGCCAGACCCGACCGGACTTCGGTGTAGTGGTCGAATGACCCACCTGGTGGATACCCTTTCCCGCGCTGACGATCAGGTCAGAGCGGGAAAGGGGATGGGTGTGGACACCGACACGAGCACCCAGGAGCTGCTTGCCGCAGCAGCCTGTGGCGACCAGACGGCGTGGGACCGGCTGGTGGACCGGTTCGAGCGGCTCGTCTGGTCGATCGCCCGCGGCTTCCGGCTCTCCGACGCGGACGCCGCGGACGTGTGCCAGACGACTTGGCTGCGGTTGGTCGAGCACCTGCAATCCATCAACGACCCGGATCGGCTGGCCGGCTGGCTGGCCACCACCGCCCGGCGCGAGGCCATCAGCGTGTTGCGCAAGCGCGACCGCGAGGTGCCGATCTTCGACGGGCCCGACGAGGAAGACGGCGACGAGGACCAGGACCCGGAACGACAGGCGATCGCCCAGGACGAGTACCGCGAGCTGTGGAACGCCTTCGCGGCGCTGTCCGAACGTTGCCAGTGCCTGTTACGGGTGTTAGCGGTGTCGCCGCTGAAGAGCTACGCGCAGATAGCCGAAGCGCTCAAAATGCCGGTCGGCTCGATCGGACCGACCAGGGCACGCTGCCTCGGCCAGCTGCGAGCAAGACTCGCCGCCGTCACGTAACCCGTCCGCGATACCGGCACAGCCGGGCAACGCCACGACTCAGCCGTCCTACCGCATCGGGGGAATGAGGATATGGAAAGCAACCGCTCAATCGGCGAGAACGTCGAAGACGCCAAGCTGCTCAGACGTGTCGGTGCGATGCTCGATCACCTCGATCCCGTTCCGGACGCGGTGAGGGCCGCGGCGAGATCCGCCTTCGCCTGGTGCGACATGGACGCCAGGCTCGCCAGGCTGATCGACGAGGAGCTGCTGGTCGGCTCGGCCACCCGGGCGCACGGCGAGGCGAAGCTGCTGACCTTCGAGGCCCCCGGGATGACCGTCGCCATCGAGGCGACCGAGATCAACGGCGCCCGCAAGCTGATCGGGCAGCTCGTGCCGTCCGGCCCGCACCACGTCGCGCTGGAGACCGCGGCGCAGTCCGGCCAGCAGCTGACCGCGCCGGTGGACCACCTCGGCCGCTTCACCCTGACCTCGGTCCCGGCGGGCCTGATCAGACTGCGGTGTACGTTGCCCGACGGCGCCCAGGTCGTGACTGAATGGGTCGACACCTGAGAAGCTGAGTCCGTGACCACGGCCGCCGCCCCAGACCTCGCAGCCCGCCGACTCCGGGAGGCGTTGCAGCTCATTGAGGAGGTCAACCGCAGCCCGCGCGCGGCCAGGGACAGAGCCACGGCGCTGGTGGACGCGGACCGGCAGGACGAGGCGGCCTGTGTGGCGCTGCGGGCGCTCGGCCTCGCGCACAGCTGGCTCGGCGATGTGCCAACCGCCCGCGCGACGCTGCGCCGATCGGTCGCGCTGGGCGAGCGCAAGGGGTACCGGTTACGCACCAGCCAAGCACGCACCTCGCTGCTGGTGCTGCTCGCCGAGGCCGGCAACACCCAGGCGGCCCTCGCCGAGGCGACGCTCGCCGAAGCCGAACTCGCCTCGCTCCCCGACGGCAAGCTGGAACTGGCCAGGCTCCAGGTGAATCTCGGCCTGGTGCTCCAGCGCATCGGGAGGACGGCCGAGTCGCTGGCCTGTCACAGCGCGGCCGAGCGGGTGCTGCGCGAACACGGCGACGCCCGCTGGGAAGCCATCATGCTCAACAACCGCGGCATCCTGCTGGCGTACCGGGGAAATCACGCCGAGACGAAGCGGGATCTCACCCGCGCGAAGCAGCTGGCCTCCGACAACGGCTTCAAGGCGCTGTATCACCGGGCGCTGTGCAATATCGGCTTCGCAGCGGTACGCGCGGGCGATCTGCCCGGGGCGCTGCGCGGCTTGGACGAGGCACGGCTGGTCGGCGAGCAGATGGGCAGGCCCATCGAGTCGGTGCTCTCCGACCGGGCCGACGCGTTGCTGGCCGCCGGGTTGGCCGAGGATGCCCGGCACTACGCCGAGCAGGCGGCGGAAGGCCATGACCGCAACGGTTTCGTCCTGAACGCCGCCGAGGCGCGGCTGTCCGCCGCGAACGCGGCGCTTGCTGCGGGCGATGCCGCGGCGGCGGCGCAGTACGCGCACGCGGCGCGGATCGCGTTCACCCGGCAGCGCCGGCCGAACTGGGCGTCCTGGGCGCGGTCGGTCGAGCACGCGGCGCGGTTCGCCGCCGGGGAGCGCAGCGCCCGGATACTCCAGGACATCGTGCGCAACACCGCGCAGCTGGAGCAGGCCGGCTGGCTGGTCACGCCGCAGGAGAGCAAGTTGCTCGCAGCACGCACGGCGCTGGCCATCGGGCGCACGGAAGAGGCCGCGGAGCTGTTCACCCAGGTGGCGTCCGCGCGTAACAGCGGTCCAGCTCGCCTGCGCGTCGTGGGCTGGGAGGCCGAGGCCGCGCTGCGCGAGTCCCGGGGCGACGCGGCAGGCGCCGGGCGGGCAGTGGACCGGGGGCTGCGGGTCGCGGCGGACTACGTCGCGACACTGGGCGCCACCGATCTGCGGACCGGTGCAACACTGCTGGGCGCGAATCTGGCGGCGACCGGGCTGCGCCTCGCCCTGTCCGGCGGCTCGGCCAGGCAGGTGCTGGTGCGCGCCGAGCAGTGGCGGGCCGCGTCGCTACAGTTGCGGCCGGTGCGCCCACCGGACGACGCCGCGTTCGCCGAGCGCCTCGGTCGGCTGCGCGCCGTGATGATGCAGATCAGCGACGAGGGACTGGCCGGCAAGAGCGTGCGCGGGCTGCAAACCGAGCGGGTGCGACTGGAACAGGAGGTCAAGGAGTCGGCTCAGTGGGCGCCGGGCGGGAAGTACGCGCCGCAGCCACGGCTGGATCTGACCGCGCTCAGCGAGAAGCTGGGCGAGCGGGTGCTGGTGGAGTACGTGCGCGTGGAGGACTCGCTGCACGCGGTCAGCCTGGTGGACGGGCGCTCGCGGCACTACCATCTGGGCTCGTATAAAGCAGTGCTCTCCGAGTTCGAATCCCTGCGTTTCTCGCTCGGGCGGATGGCCAAGCGCTACGGGTCGCCGGCCGTGCAGCAGGCGGCGCAGGCCGCCTACGCGTATGCACGCCGCGAGCTCGACGACGCCCTGGTGCGGCCGCTGGCCAAGCAGATCGGCGACCGACCGCTGGTGCTGGTGCCCACCGGTTCGCTGCACGCGCTTGCGTGGCCGGTGCTGCCCTCGCTGACGGGGCGGCAGCTGACGGTCTCGCCGTCCGCGCGCTCCTGGCTCACCGCGGCGACGGGACAGAAGGCTGCGCCGCAGGGCCAGGCCGGCGGGCAGGTGGTGCTGGCGCACGGTCCGGGCCTGCCGCACGCGGAGGCGGAGATCCGCGAGCTGGCCCGGCGTTACCCGCTGGCCAACCCGCTGATCGGCGCGAACGCCACGGCGCGGACGGTGGCGGAGGCGCTGGACGGGGCGCAACTGGCGCACATCGCCTCGCACGGCCGCTTCCGCTCCGACAACCCGCTGTTCTCCAGTCTGGAATTGGCCGACGGGCCGCTGACCGTGTACGACCTCGAAGGCATGCGGCGCGCGCCGGCGATGCTGGTGCTCTCCGCCTGTGACACCGCGCTGGGCGGGATCCGCCCCGGTGACGAGCTGATGGGCGTGGCCAGCGCCGTGTTCGCGCTGGGCACCCGCACGCTGATCGCCTCGGTCGCCCCGGTGGGCGACGAGGAGACCCGGGCGCTGATGAACCTCTTCCACATCGGTTTGGGCGCCGGGCTATCGCCGACTCAGGCACTGGTCAGCGCGCAGAAAGAGGTACCGGACGCGCGCGGCTTCGTCTGTTTCGGCGCGGGCTGAGCCCGGCTCAGTCCTGGTCCATGTCCGCGTCCGTGTCGTCGTCGGAGCGCGAATAGCCTTCAAGGAAACCGCGCGCGCGTTCGGTGCGTGGATACGCGTCCAGCAGCGCCCAGAAATCCGGGCCGTGGTTCGGCACGATCAGGTGTGCCAATTCGTGCAGCAACACGTAGTCGACGACGTACTCGGGCAGGCCGCGAACCCGGTCGGAAATCCGGATGGTGCCGTCGACCGGCGTGCACGAGCCCCAGCGCGACGCCTGGTTGCCGACCCAGCGCACGGACATCGGCCGTGCCCGGCCGCCGAGGTACTGCGCCGAGAGGGCGTGGGCGCGGCGGGCCAGCTGGGGCTCGTTGAGCGCGGTGCGCCGTTCCCGCCGTTCCAGCCGGTCGAGCATGGCGCGAACCCAGCGCTCCTCCTCGCCCGCGGACATCTGCGCCGGGATGAGCACGACGGTCCGGTCGCCCTCGCGGTAGGCGGACACGGTGCGGCGGCGGCGTGACGAGCGACGCACCTCGACGGCCGGGTCGGCCGCCGCGGTCCCGGCCGCGTGGCGATCTGGGCGATCCGCTGCCATGTCAACCAAATTAGCGGCTGAACGCCGCCTGGGCCCGTCTTGTCGGCGCAACGGCGCCGAAAACTTGTCCACAGACCGTCAGACGCGGGATTCTCGAATATTCTTCAAGATTCTTTCGCGTCGCTGGTCAGCCGGGCTGCCGGACGGTCATGCACAGGGTTTTCCACAAGCAGAGCCGAGATGTCCACAGGGACGCGCCGGACTTTCCCCAGGTTGTCCCCAGAGTTATCCACAGCCGTCCGTGGGACTCAATTGACGCTCGACCCCGGCAGACCGTAGCGTCGCTCCCCGGATGCGGGGCTCTCGGAAAACAGCTCTCGCCCCCGTGGCTTTGCGCCCGGTGGTGGAGTGTGCGCCTGGGGGCCCCGCGGCGTGTTGCCGGGGGTGAGTTGTTGTGGGCGTCTCGTGCGGGGCCGTGGCGTCTGTGACGTATGGGGTCAGTGCGCGGGATGCTTCTGATGGGGTGTTATCCACGCGCGGGGTGGCCGAAACGGCGAGCCCGGACAGCGACCTTTTCACGCCCTCGGGCGAAGTGCGGTAGCACAACTCACCCGAACGTGCGTAGCGATTCGTGGTTCCCCCGCGGGCGTGGTCCACGATGCGTGTGCGGTGAGTTCTCTCGCGTAGGGTGACCTATCGTCCTTCGCCGCCGGGTCCGGCGGACCGAAGCGCATAGCCGCGTTCAACCGCGAAAAGCCAGGAACACAGGAGGGCCGAACATGGCCGAGACATACACGGGCGAGGCCTACTGCGTGAAGTGCAAGGAGAAGCGGCACTTCACCGGAGAGGTCAAGGTCAACGATTCAGGGCGCCGGATGGCCCAGGGCACGTGTCCTACTTGCGGCACGAAGGTGAACCGGATTCTCGGCAAGGCCTGACCCGGACGGTAGCTCAGGGGCGCCGGACGCACGCACAGGACGTCCGGCGCCACGACCCGGACACGGAGGGGCTCGAAGCACGATGCGACCGGTACTCAAGCCGGCGCTGAGCCGGATCTGGCACGACGGGCGAACCCTCCAACTCGGCCGGGGACCGGCCACCACGCACCGCTACCGGATGACCGCCGTCGTGCGCGCCGTGATCGACGCGCTGGACGGGACCAGGGACACCGAAGCACTGCTCGCTTACGCCGAGCGCATCGGGGTAGCCCGCGACGACACGCTCGGCCTGCTCGACCAGCTGGCCGCCGACGGCTGTCTCGACGACGCGGCGCTCGACACCTCTGTACTGGCCGCGCTGAGCCCGGCCGAGCGAGCCAGGCTCGATCCGGATCTGAGCAGCCTCGGCCTACGGCACCGGCTGCCCGGCGGCGCGGTGCGCGCCCTGGAACGGCGGCGCGGCGTGACGGCGGCCGTGTACGGGCTCGGCAGGGTCGGGGCACAAGTGGCGCTGCGGCTCGCCGCGTCGGGCGTCGGCACGATCGTGCCGCTCGACTCGGCCACCGTGAAGCACGAGGACACCGGGCCGGGCAGCTACCGGGACGGCGACGTCGGGGCGCGGCGCCAGGATGCCGTGGTACGCGCCGTCCGGCTGCTCGCCCCCTCGGCGACGTTCGTTCTCCCGGCTCGCCGCACGGGCCCCGACCTCGCGATCGTCGCACCCGGGGAACGCCCGCCCACCGAACTGCTGGCGGACCTGACCGAGCACGTCGTCCCGCACCTGGTCGTCGAGGTCTGCGAGGATCGCGCCGTCCTCGGCCCGCTGGTCGTGCCGCGTCGCACGCCGTGCATCCGCTGCCGCGACCTCTCCCGTGCCGAGCGCGATCCACTCTGGCCCCGCACCAAGGCCGGACTCGCCGGCGACGGGGCTACGTCCCGGCCGGCTTGCGACACGACGCTGGCCGCGCTGGCGGCCAACCATGCCGTGCTGCACGCGCTGGCCTTCCTCGACGGGCAGACGCCGCCGAGCATCGGCGCCGTGTGGGAGTTTCCGTTGCCGTACGCGCTGCCCGAGCGGTTCGTGGTCCCGGCGCATCCGGCCTGTGGTTGTACGTCGGGCGCACGCCCTCGTCCGAGCCTCGATCCATTGCGCACCGCACCGCCCTCACCCGTTGGCGACCTGGCAGAATGGACCATGTGAGTGATGTGCCGCGCAGCGCCGTAGCCCGGACGGCGAAACTGGCCACGCTGCCGCTCGGGCTGGCCGGGCGAGCCACACTCGGACTGGGCAAGCGGATCGGCGGCGCGCCCGCCGCGGCCGTGGTCACCGAGGTGCAGCAGCGCACCGCCGAGCAGCTCTTCCGGGTGCTCGGCGAGCTCAAGGGCGGGGCGATGAAGTTCGGCCAGGCGCTCTCGGTCTTCGAGGCGGCGCTGCCCGACGAACTGGCCCGCCCCTACCGCGCGGCGCTGACGGGGCTTCAGGAGAACGCGCCCGCGCTGCCCGCCGCCTCCGTGCACAAGTCGCTGGCCGCCGCCTTCGGGCCGCACTGGCGGGCGAAGTTCGAATCCTTCACCGACCGGCCGGCCGCCGCGGCGTCGATCGGCCAGGTACACCGCGCGGTGTGGCACGACGGCCGCGACGTGGCGGTGAAGATCCAGTACCCGGGCGCGGGCAAGGCGCTGCTCGGCGACCTCAACCAACTGGCCAGGATCTCCCGGCTGTTCGGCATGCTGGTGCCCGGCATCGAGGTCAAGCCGCTGATCACCGAGCTGCGCGCGCGGATCGCCGAGGAGTTGGACTACGCCGCCGAGGCCGCCGCGCAGTCCGCCTACGCGAAGGGCTACGCCGACGATCCGGACATCACCGTGCCGGACGTGGTCGAGCAGGCGGGCACCGTCCTGGTCACCGAGTGGCTGCCCGGAATCCCGCTGGCCACGGTGATCGCCTCGGGCACGCAGGCGCAGCGCGACCGTGCCGGCACGCTGCTCGTCCGGTTCCTGTACTCCGGCCCGCAGCGAGTGGGTCTGCTGCACGCGGACCCGCACCCCGGCAACTTCCGGCTCGTCCCGACGTCGGACGACGCGAACCCGGACGAACCTGACGGCTGGCGGCTCGGCGTACTCGACTTCGGCGCGGTGAACCGGCTGCCGGACGGGATGCCCGAGGCGATCGGGATCGCGCTGCGCGGCGCACTGGCCGGCAACGCCGACGAGGTCGCCGAGACGCTGCGCACGGAGGGCTTCCTCAAGCCGGGCACGCAACTCGATCCGACGGCCGTGCTCGACTATCTCTCTCCACTGATAGAGCCGTTGCGCGTCGCGCGGTTCTCCTTCAACCGCGAGTGGCTGCGCCGCCAGGCCTCGCACCTGGCGAACGGAAAGAACCCCGCGGCATCGCTCGGCAGGCGGCTCAACCTGCCGCCGAGTTATCTGTTGATCCACCGGGTGACCATGGGCGGCCTGGGCATCCTGTGCCAGCTTGGCGCGACCGTCCCGGTGCGCGGGGAACTCGGCGCCTGGCTGCCGGGATTCGCCGGCGAGTAGTGCGGAGCGTCAGGGCCTGAAGACCTGGTCCATGAAGAGCTCCAGGTTGGCCAGGGCGCGGTCGACCTGCTCCTGGACGCTCATCGACTCCTCGAAGCGCGCGCCGAGATCGGAGACCTTCTTGCCGCGCACGTACAGCGGACAGGCCAGATCCGCGCACATGTAGGTACCGACCGAGTTGCCCTGACGCCCCGCGGCACCGGCCTTGGCGGCCGAGAACAGCGACACGCCGGAACCCGGGTGGCTGGTCAGGCAGATCGAGCACACCGTGGTCTTGATCAGCGCCCTGCGCACCCCGGTCGGCGCACGCATGCTCAGGCCGGCCAGCCGGCCGCGGTGCTCGGCCACCAGGTAGCCGCGCTCCGGGGCCTTCGGGTCGCGCCAGCCGAGGAAGTCCAGATCCAGCCAGGGCAGCCGGGCCAGCCCGCGCGGCGGATCGATCCGGGACGCCTCACCCTTCGAGCAGTTGACGAAGGACTCGCGCAGTTCCGCCTCAGTGATCGGGATCACGGTCCGACGCTAGCAGCCGGGAAAGGTCGCGCGCACACACGGTGCTGAATCAGCAGGCCGGAGCAATCGGCCGGATCAACCGCATTATCACCGAATCGTCCAGCGCACAGGGCGTCCGGCCCGGAGCGCTGTCACCCGAAGTTCACTACGCCTTCGCATGCCTCCCGCA
The DNA here is from genome assembly GCF_035946395.1 of Actinocrinis sp. Lineage (NCBI taxonomy): Bacteria > Bacillati > Actinomycetota > Actinomycetes > Catenulisporales > Actinospicaceae > Actinocrinis > Actinocrinis sp. Next base: position 5,184 of record NZ_DASYZI010000357.1, on the reverse strand, counting down.
TGACACCGCATTACTTCTGTGCTGTCGTCGTATCTGGCCGCCGGACGGCGGTTCACACATCAGGACGCTGAAGTCTCGACCTTGGGAGAGAAACGGATGCGAAGCACGGGAAGGCTGGGCCGCAGCCGCGGCCTAGTGCCCTTTATCGCGGTGGCCATGGTCGCCGGCACCTCGGCGGCGGCCGCGCAGGCGGGGACCGCGCAGCACGGCGCCGGGAGCGCGGCGATCACGACCGCGGATCCGGGCTGTGTGCTCAGTCAGCCTGACAGCTCCATCAAACACGTCATCTACCTCCAGTTCGACAACGTGCACCTGACTCGGGACAACCCGAACGTGCCGAGCGATCTGGAGCAGATGCCGAATCTGCTGAACTTCCTCACCGACAACGGCACGGTGGACTCGAACCACCACACGCCGTTGATCGCGCACACCGGCAACGACATCCTCACTTCGATCACCGGCCTCTACGGCTCGGACCACGGCCAGCCGATCTCGAACTCGTTCCGCTACTACACGCCGAGCGGGGCGACCAACTCGGCGGCGTCCTTCGCGTACTGGACCGACGGCGTCGCCGACTCCTCCACGCCGACGCCGGCCGACACCGCGCCGGAGATGGTCACCCAGGCCGGGAAGAACACCCCGGCCCCGTGGGTCGGCTACACCCGGGCCGGCTGCGACTTCGGCTCGGTGTCGACCGCGAACACCATCCTGGAGAACACCAAGATCGACATCCCGAAGGTGTTCGGACCGGGCTCGGCGCAGGCCGCCGAACTGGCGGCGAACCCGAACCTGGCCTTCGCCGACTTCGTGGGCATCGGCGTGCACTGCGCCAAGGACTCCACGCTCTGCGCGAACTCCTCGAACGCCAAGCCCGACCTGCTGCCCGACGAGCCCGGCGGCTACGACGGATACCAGGCCCTGTACGGCGCGAAGTACACCAACCCGGCGATCTCGCCCGCCGGCCCGGTCACCCAGGTGGACGGCACCACTGCGATCATCGACCCGGTCACCGGCGTCAACGGGTTCCCCGGCTTCGACGGCATGAGCGCGGCCAACAGCCTCGGCTACGTCGCGCAGATGCAGGAGGCCGGCGTCCCGGTCACCTACGCCTACATCTCCGACGCGCACGACAACCACAACGGCGGCGGGGCCTACGGTCCCGGCCAGGCCGGTTACGTCGCGGCGCTCAAGTCGTACGACACGGCGTTCGGGCAGTTCTTCACCCGGCTCGCCAACGACGGGATCGACAAGTCCAACACCCTGTTCGTGGTGACCTCCGACGAGAACGACCACTTCGTCGGCGGCGCGCCGAGCCCGGCGAACTGCGACGGCGTGACCGTCCCGTGCACGTACTCCACGATCGGCGAGGTCAACGCCAACATCAGGGGCCTGCTGGCGACCCAGCAGAACAACACCACGCCGTTCGGCGTCCACTCGGACTCGGCGCCGAACTACTGGCTCAACGGCAACCCGGCGCAGGCCGACCCGGTGACCAGGTCCTTCGAGAAGGCGGTCGCAGCGGTCACCGCGACCAACCCGATCACCGGCACGACCGGCCCGGTCGCGAACTACCTGGCCGACCAGGCCGAGATGAAGATCCTGCACATGGTCAGCGGCGACCCGCTGCGCACGCCGACCGTGACCGAGTTCGCCGATCCGAACTACTACGTGTACGCCGGCGCGCCGAACTGCACCTCGCCCTGTGTGCAGGTCGAGTCCGGATTCGCATGGAACCACGGCGACTTCGCGCCGGACATCAACACCACCTGGCTCGGCCTGGTCGGCCCGGGGGTCAAGCACCTCGGCGTCACCAACGCGGTGTGGTCCGACCACACCGACATCCGGCCGACGATGATGGCCCTGCTGGGCCTCAGCGACGACTACAGCTACGACGGTGTGCCGCTGATGGGCTTCCTGGACCCGCGCACGCTGCCAGCGTCCGTGCGTGCAGGCCTGGGCCTATGGGAGTCGCTGGCCGCGGTGTACAAGCAGCTCAACGCCTCGGTGGGCGCCTTCGCCACCGCGACGCTGAAGACCGCGACGGCGGCGATCGAGTCGACCTCGGACGGCGACGCGACCTACCTTCAAACCGACGCGGAGCTGACGCAGCTCGGCCAGCAGCGCGACGCACTGGCCGCACAGATCAACCAGCTGATCAACAGTCAGTTCTTCGGCGGATCCGGCTTCTCGCCGTCGTCGCACGCGGCGGTCTCGCCGGACGGCATCCAGGGCACGGGCCACAACAGTATCCCGACCCTGATCGCGGCGGCCGACGCACTGACCGCGAAGGCGTGAGGGCAAGTCCCGGCAACCGATAACAGTGCGGTCGCCGCACCAAAGTAAGCGGCTCGCCCGCCCGGAGATTCCAGGCGGGCGAGCCACAGGGGCCGTATCGGTCGGCCCGGCGTCTGTGCGCCGTGTTACCGCATCAACTGCTGAGCGAGAGCACGCCGCGCACGCAGCGCCGCTCTCTGGAGGCGGTGCTGCTCCGCTTGTCGTAAGCGTTCGCGGTGCAGTTCTTGGATCAGCTGATAATGGGTGTGGATCATCATGTTGCTCCTGACACGCACGTCGGACGGGTTGGCGTCACCGGGGACCGGGGTAACGAACAGATCTGTCGTGGACATCTGGGTGGTCGCTTCCTGATTTCGGGAGTGTTACTCGGTAGTTGACTCGCGCCGTGGGACTAGGCCGCGACGGCGACGTCGGTCTTGCGCGGACGGCCACGCGGCCGCTTGCGGGCGACGATCACGCCCTGAACGAACAGCTCGCCGCCCCAGACGCCCCACGGCTCCTTGCGCTCCTGCGCGCCGGAGAGGCAGGCCTCGCGGATCGGGCAGGCAGTGCAGATGCTCTTGGCGAACTCGACGTCCGCAGGCGACTCGGCGAAGAACAGCTCCGGGTCGGTGGAGCGGCAGGGCAGGTCGTCGGCCAGCGGGACCGGCTCGAAGACGGTCAGCTGCATCGTGGATTCCTTCCTCTCGGCTTCGGCGCCGCCGGCTGCGGTGCCGTAGGTCGGTGCGGTGGTGCCAGGGGTGTCGCTGCGGGTCTCGAGCGTCGTCGTCTCGGTCAACTCGCCGTCTTCCTCGGTCGTGATCTGAAAGTGGCTCAGGTCCCGCCGCCCCGTCGCACCGCCGGCCGAGCCGGGGAACGAAGAAGGCCGCGGATCCCGGATATCGGGTTCCGCGGCCTGGAGGTCGCTTCGGCTGACCGTAGTCAGGCCGGTGGTCTCCAGGAGCGGGGGTCCCGACGGGACATCAGGTGGAGCTGGTCCTGCTGCTTGCCATAGTCATTGCTGCCGATGAAGCGCTTGCCGGCGGCCGTACCGCTCGGAACGTCGTGACCCGGTCCATCGGCTCCGCGGCGCGTCTCGGCAGCGGCCGGGACGGCATAGCCGACACCGGTGGCCTCGACGCGGCTCGACGGTCGCGCCAGTACGGCCGTCCAGGACGGAGCGGCAGCCACGGCGAACCGGGAGACGAGGGCGGGAACGTTCAAGACGGCGGCTTCCCGCAGCGACAGGCGGGCAGGCGGAACCGTGGCGAACTGGATCGCCGCGATGGGCATCGCGTTGACTGGTGTCACGTGGGTCTCGCCTCCTGCCTTTGCTTGACCGTCACCGGGGGCGAGCCGATGACAGCGGAATCCGTTTTTCCTGCGGTGGAGCGGGGCCTGTCTCCCCACTGCGCGTGCTGGAGAGGCTAGGGGAGCCAAGCTTGCCGCGCAAACCATTTTTGACCTGCGCGTTTTCGTGCTCTTCGACGCGACGAAACCGCCGTTCGCGTCGTCCTGCGTTGCGTGGCGGAAGAAATCCCGTGGGCCGTTCGAGCGTCCATGACGGCGTTCCCCCGCTATCGCCCCACTATCCTGTCATGGTTGAACGGCAGTGTCACCCCTTGCCGGACAATCTTCTCGGCGAGAATCCGGCAGAGCACGACTCGGTAAAGACGGCAACGGACGGGAACGACGATGCGGCGCCTCGCGTCTTCTAGGACTGTGTCGACCAGCACCGACTCATCTCCGCCCGCCACGCAGGCGCACGCCGGGATCGGTCCTCCGAATCCACGTCCGACCAAGACGCCGCCGCGCCCGATGAAACGCTTCGGGGCGTTATGGAACGCGGCCAGCGCGCGACTGTCGCACCTTCCGACCACTCCGGCCTGGCGCCGGATCAAGTTCACGGCCGACAGGGTGTTGCTGGTCGCGGTGCTGGGGGCGATCGGGTGGACGGTGGTGAACGGGGTCTTCGTAGCCCAGCGAGCAGCGACCGATCGCACACAAGTCCTCGTGCGTCTCGGCGGACCGCCGACGCTCGGGCAGTCCGTGACCCCCGGCAAGGAGTCCGCGAACGCCGCGCCGCCTGCCGTCGTCCTGAACGGCGTCCGTTCGGCGCGAATCGAAATCGCCATCGCGAACGACGCCACGGACGGGGTCTCCCTCCAGGGCGGAACGCTGACCGGGCCGTACCTCTCCGGGAACACCAAGCTGGAGCCCGACAACCACGATGGCTACGTCATGGGGCACGGCACGATCCACCTGGTCGGAACGATCACCGTGGACTGCGACGCAGCCGCCCCGGTCACCCACGCGCTCGTCGCCGGGCGACAGGGCACGGCCCAACAGGTCACAAATCTCACAGTCACATTGACCGACACGGACGGGGCGCTGCACTCCGTGATCCTCACCGTCGACACCACGGCGCTCGCGATTCAAGGACGGGTGTGCGCGCGATGAGCAGCGAGACAGCGAGCAACGAAACAACGGGAGTGACGGGACCGGTGGGGGCAACAGAGGCGACGCGTCGCAGCCGCCGAGGCCTGATCGTGCTGGGGGTGCTGGCGCTGATCGTGGGGGCTGCCAGCAGTTGGGCGTACAACGCCGGGCTCCCGACGCGACAGGACAGAGACAACGCGGTGATCCGTGCGTCAACGAATCCGTCGACGTATGTCACGCCCGGCGACTACAACAACCTGACGGTGCCGATCCGCAACGACAGTCCGTATGCGGTGACGATCGTCGGCCTGTCTCTACCGACCGCGCCGCGACTCGAGTGGAACGGCGCGTGGACAGTCGTCCAGCCCGGCGAAACCGTCTCGCTGGAAGTGAACGCGCCGTTCGGCTGCGCTGCGATCCCGCACACGATAATGCACCCCGCAGCCGTGCTGGTGCTGTTGCGCGTGCAGA
>NZ_DASYZI010000356.1:0-28601 GCF_035946395.1 Actinocrinis sp. | reverse complement strand
TCGTCGGTGATGGGGGCGGAGAGCAGTTCGCGCAGGCGGGCCGATTCGGGGTCGGTGGAGGCCAGGGCGTAGAGCGTCGGGAGGGTGGGGACCCCTTCGCGCAGGTCTGTGCCGGGGGTCTTGCCGGACTGGTCCGAGTCGCTGGCGATGTCGAGCACGTCGTCGGAGAGCTGGAACGCCACGCCGAAGACCTCGCCGAAGCGGGTGAGGGTGTCGACGACCGGGTCGGGGGCGCCGGAGAGCAGCGCGCCGAATCTCGCGCTGGTGGCGATGAGGGAGCCGGTCTTGTCCATCAGGACCGTCAGGTAGTGGTCGATGGCCGCCTGGCCGTCCTTGGGGCCGATGCACTCGTTGATCTGGCCGGTGACCAGCCGTTCGAAGGTCACCGCCTGGAGCCGCACCGCCTCGGGGCCGAGGTCGGCCAGCAGCTGCGAGGCCTTGGCGAACAGGAAGTCGCCGGTCAGGATCGCGATCGAGTTGTCCCAGCGGGCGTTGGCGGTGGGCACGCCGCGGCGTAGCGGGGCCTCGTCCATGACGTCGTCGTGGTAGAGGGTCGCCAGGTGGGTCAGCTCGACCACGGCCGCGGCCGGGATGACGCCGGAGGCCATGCTCTCGCCGAACTCGGCGGACAGCAGGGTCAGCAGCGGGCGGAACCGCTTGCCGCCCGCGTTGACCAGGTGGCTCGCGGTCTCGGTGATGAAGGGGTGGTCACTGTGCGCGGCGGCCCGCAGCAGTTCCTCGACCGCGACGAGCCCGTCCCGCACGCGATGTTCGAGCGCGGGGTCGGTCACGGCGAGGCCGAACGGACCGGTTGCCACCTGCACGCCCACGACTTTCGCCTTTCCCGTTCACCGCAACCGGCCGCTGCCTCGCGTCGGGTCCACGCTAATGCATCCGGCCGTCCAGAGCTTCACCGGATCGTGACGCGAATCCGGGCGACGGCGAGGTGGCTGCCTCTTGCCCGTCGCCCGGCGGAGCGTTGACCGACTGATTAACTGATTAACGCGCTAGGACGGCGGAGACGTTCGACAGGTGCAACAGCGCCGCCGGCGCGACGCCCATCGCGATCGTGGCCAGGGCGGCCACCGCGAGCGCCGTCTTGACCGCGATCGACGGGTTGGCGATGGTCGGGCCGTCGGGCACCGGGTCCGAGAAGAACATGACCACGACGACCCTCAGATAGAAGAACGCGGCCAGGGCGCTGGCCAGCACCGCGACGATCACCAGCTGCGGCGCCCCGCCGGCCAGCGCCGCCTGGAAGACCGCGAACTTGCCGACGAAGATGCTGGTGAAGGGGATGCCGGCGAAGGCGAGAAGGAAGATGGACAGCAGGGCGGCGGGGACGGGTGCCGTCTTGCCCAGGCCGGCCCAGCGCGACAGGTCGGTGGCCTCGCCGCCGGAGTCGCGCACGAGGGTGACGACGGCGAAGGCGCCGACGATGGCGATGCCGTAGACCGGGAGGTAGAAGAGGACCGCCGCCAGCCCGGCCGTGGTGGTGGCCGCCAGGGCGATGATGATGTAACCGGCGTTGAGGATCGCCGAGTAGGCCAGCATCCGCTTGATGTCCCGCTGGGTCAGCGCGAGGACGCCGCCGACGACCATCGTGATGATCGCGACGCCTTCGATGACGGGACGCCAGATGTCGGCCGAGCCGATGAGGGCGACGTCCAGCACCCGCACCAGCGCGCCGAACGCGGCGATCTTCGTCGCGGCGGCCATGAAGCCGGTGATCGGCGTGGGAGCGCCCTGGTACACGTCGGGGGTCCACATGTGGAACGGCGCGGCGCCCACCTTGAACAGCAGGCCCATGCCGAGCAGCGCGACGCCCGCGTAGAGCAGCGCGGAACCGTGGGCGTTCCCGTGGATGGCGACGGCGATCTGCTGGAGTTGAACGGAGCCCGCGTAGCCGTAGAGCAGGGCGGCGCCGTACAGGAAGAAGGCCGAGGAGAACGCGCCGAGCAGGAAGTACTTCAGCGCGGCTTCCTGGGACAGCAGACGGCGGTGGCGGGCCAGACCGCAGACGAGGTACAGCGGGAGGCTGAGCACTTCCAGCGCGACGAACATGGTCAGCAGGTCGTTGGAGGCCGGGAAGAGCATCATGCCGCCGACCGAGAACAGCAGCAGCGGATAGACCTCGGTGGTCAGCCAGCCGGCCCGGATCGCCTCGCGCTCCTGCTGCGAGCCGGGCACCGAGCCGCCCTGCGCGGCGAACGCGTCCTGGCCGCCCTCGGTGCGGCGCTCCGCGATGACCAGCGTGCCGATGAACGCGATGACCAGGATGGTGCCCTGGAGGAACAGCGTGGTCTTGTCGATCGCCACCGCGCCCTGCGCGACCACACCGGTCCGCACGTTGTGCAGCGCGATGACGGCGGCGAACGCGGCGGCAAGCGCGAGCAGGGTGAGCGTCACCTGCACGCGGTACCGGGCCGCGCGCGGCGCGAACGCCTCGACCAGCACGCTCAGCGTCGCCGCGCCGAACACGATGAGCATCGGCGAGAGCTTGCCGAACTCGACGTGCGGTGCGACGAACGGTGCTGGGGTCGAGGCGGTGGCGGCGAGGATGGGCGTCACTGTCCGCTCCCGTTGGCTTGGGCGACACTGTTCTGGACAACGCTCTGACCGGCGGGCTGCTGGTGCGTGATCCGCACCATCGCAGGGGTCTGGTTGATCGCCGGGTTGATGTAGTTCGTCAGCAGGCTGGGCACGAAGCCGAGCGCGATGATCAGCGCCAGTAGCGGGCCGATGACGGACAGTTCACGGACGTTGAGGTCCTTGAAGCCCTCGACGGACTTGGCGACCGGGCCGGTCATCGTGCGCTGGTACAGCCAGAGGATGTAGAGCGCGGCCAGCACGATCGAGGTGGTGCCGATGATCGCGGCGGCCGGGTACTTCTCGAAGGTGCCGACCAGGACCAGGAACTCCGAGACGAAGGAGGACAGGCCGGGCAGCGCGAGAGAGGAGAGTCCGGTGACGAGGAAGGTGCCGGCGAGCAGGGGGGCCACCTTCTGCACGCCGCCGTAGGCGCCGACGGAAGTGGAGCCGCGGCGGCTGATCATGAATCCGGCCAGCAGGAACAGCGCGCCGGTGGACAGGCCGTGGTTGACCATGTACAGCGTCGCGCCGACCTGGCCGCGCGGGGTCAGCGCGAACACGCCGAGGGTGATCAGGCCGAAGTGCGAGATCGAGGTGTAGGCGATCAGCCGCTTGATGTCGCTCTGGCCGATGGCGAGCAGCGCGCCGTAGATCGTGCTGATCACCGCGAGGACCAGGACCAGCGGGGTGAAGTAGTGCGAGGCGTTCGGGAACAGTTCGAGGCAGAACCGCAGCATCCCGAAGGTGCCGATCTTGTCCAGCACGCCGACCAGCAGGACGGCGGTGCCGGGAGTCGCCTCCGACGCGGCGTCAGGCAGCCAGGTGTGGAAGGGCCACAGCGGCGCCTTGACCGCGAAGGCGACGAAGAAGCCGAGGAACAGCCACTTCTCGGTGCTGCCCGGCATGGTCAGCGAACCGTCGGCGACCGCCTTCGACATCGTCTGGAAGTTGAAGGTGCCGCCGATCGTGCGCGTGGTGATGACGTAGAGCCCGATCACCGCGGCCAGCATCAGCAGCCCGCCGAGCAGGTTGTAGAGCAGGAACTTGACCGCCGCGTACGAGCGGTGCGCCCCGCCGAACGAGCCGATGAGGAAGTAGCCGGGGATCAGCAGCGCCTCGAACAGCACGTAGAACAGGAAGATGTCGTTGGCCGCGAAGACCCCGATCATCATCGTCTCAAGGCCGAGCAGCAGCCCGAAGTACGTCCGCGGCGAACGCTGGGTTCCGGCTGGAGCGCCCTGTTCCATCGAGACACCGTGCGGGGCGTCGGTGTCGTGCCAGGCCGCGAGGATCACGACCGGGACGAGCACCGCGGTCATCAGGACGAGGACGAGGGCCACGCCGTCCACGGCGAGGCTGTAGTCGATGTGGAAGGCCGGGATCCAGGAGTAGTCCTCGGACAGCTGGAAACGCGGCCCGCCGGTCTTGAAGGCGATCGCGGCGGCGATCGTCACGCCCAGCGTCACCAGCGAGGTGATCAGCGCGATCGGCCGGGCCAGCCGCGCCCGCTCCTTCGGCACCGCGGCGATGGCGACGACGCCGGCCAGCGGCAGCCCGATCGCCGTGCTCAGGTAGGGGAACGATGACATGTCAGCGCAGCGTCCTTTCAGCCTCGAACCAGGAGCAGGGCCGCGATGAACAGGGCCGCGCCGCCGAACATGGACAGGGCGTAGGAGCGGACGAAACCGTTCTGGAGACGGCGGAACCGGCCGGAGGAGCCGCCGAGCCCGGCCGCGACCCCGTTGACCACGCCGTCCACGCCCTTGAGGTCGAAGTAGACCAGCAATCGGGTCAGGTACTGCCCGGGACGCATGAACGCGGCCTCGTTGAACGCGTCGCCGTACAGGTCGCGGCGGGCCGCGCGGGTCCAGGCCGAGCCGATCGGCGGGACCGCCGGGACCGGCTTCGCGCCGTACTTCATCCACGCGTACAAGACGCCCAGCACGATGACCACGAAGGTGATGCCGGACAGCACGTTCGCGTCGATCGGCGAGTGCCCCTCGGCGTGCCCGGTGACCGGCTCCAGCCAGTTCACGAAGGAGGAGCCGACGGAGAACAGGCCGCCGGCGAAGACCGAGCCGAGAGCCAGGACGATCATCGGGATGGTCATCGAGGCGGGTGATTCGTGCGGGTGCCGCACGACGCCAGTCGCATGTTCAGCACTGCCGTGGCCGTGGTCGTCCTCGACCCAGCGCTTCTCGCCGAAGAAGGTCATCAGCATCACGCGCGTCATGTAGAACGCGGTGATCAGCGCGCCGAGCAGGGCCGTGGAGCCGAGCACGTAGCCCGAGGTGCCGCCCTGCGCGAACGCCGCCTCGATGATCTTGTCCTTGGACCAGAACCCGGAGAACGGCGGCACGCCGATGATGGCCAGGTAGCCGAGGCCGAAGGTGACGTAGGTGACCGGCATGTACTTGCGCAGCGCGCCGTAGTGCCGCATGTCCACGTCGTCGTTCATGCCGTGCATGACCGAGCCGGCGCCGAGGAACAGCCCGGCCTTGAAGAAGCCGTGCGTGATCAGGTGCATGATGGCGAACACGTACCCGATCGGGCCCAGGCCCGCGGCCAGGATCATGTAGCCGATCTGCGACATGGTCGAGCCCGCGAGGGCCTTCTTGATGTCGTCCTTCGCGGTACCGATCAGCGCACCCATCATCAGCGTGATCGCGCCGACGACGGTCACCAGCAGCCGCGCGTTCGGCGAGACGTCGAAGATGACGTGCGACCTGACGATCAGATAGACGCCCGCGGTCACCATCGTCGCCGCGTGGATCAGGGCGCTGACCGGGGTCGGGCCCTCCATCGCGTCGAGCAGCCAGGACTGGAGCGGGAACTGCGCGGACTTGCCGCAGGCCGCCAGCAGCAGCATCAGGCCGATGCCGGTGACCGTGTTACGGTCCGCGGCGGACGCCTTGTTGAAGACGTCGGTGAACGCGAAGCCGCCGAAGGTCGTGAACATCAGCATGACGCCCACCGACAGGCCGATGTCGCCGACCCGGTTGACGATGAACGCCTTCTTCGCCGCGACCGCCGCCGAGGGCTTGTGCTGCCAGAACCCGATCAGCAGGTACGAGGCCAGGCCGACGCCCTCCCAGCCCGCGTACAGCAGCAGGTAGTTGTCGGCGAGCACGAGCACGAGCATCGCGGAGAGGAACAGGTTCAGGTATCCGAAGAACCTGCGGCGCCCTCCCTCTCCACTGACACTGTCGTCGTGCGCCATGTAGCCGACCGAGTAGATGTGGATCAGCGATCCCACCCCGGTGATCAGCAGCACGAAGGTGATCGAGAGCTGGTCGAGGTGGAACCCGGCGTCGGCGGAGAAGCCGGGAACCGGAACCCACGTGTAGACGTGCTGGTCGTACGAGCGCGCGTCGCCGGCCTTGCCGAGCAGCGAGAAGAACAGCGCCGCGCCGAGCGCGAAGGAGCCCAGCGCCGTGGCGACGCCGAGCAGGTGGCCCCAACGGTTGGTCCGCTTCCCGCCGATCAGCAGGATCGCCGCCCCGATCATCGGCAGCGCGACGACCCACGCGGTCAGCGTGAAGACGCCGGTCGCCGCGACCGGGGCGTAAGTCGAGGGTGGCATCGTCGGCTGGTCCCTCTCTCAGTACTTGAGCAGGTTCGCGTCGTCGACCGAGGCCGAGCGGCGGGTGCGGAAGACGGTGATGATGATGGCCAGGCCGACCACGACCTCGGCCGCGGCGACCACCATCGTGAAGAACGCGATGATCTGGCCGTCCAGCGCTCCCTGCATCCGGGAGAAGGTGACGAAGGCCAGGTTGGTGGCGTTGAGCATCAGCTCGATGCACATGAACACCACGATCGCGTTGCGCCGGATCAGCACGCCGAGCGCGCCGAGGCTGAACAGGATCGCCGAGAGGTACAGGTAGTTGTCCGGGTTCATGCCTCGACCTCCTCGTGGCGGGCGGATCCGTTCGACGGACCCCCGTCGCCGTTGCCGTCGCCACCGCGGGGCAGCGGGACCGGCAGCGGCCTGATCCGGCGCGGCTCGCCGCGCGAGCGCAGCGTCGCGTTGACGCTCAGTTCCGCGATGCTGCCGTCGGGCAGCAGCGCCGGGGTGTCCACCGCGTTGTGCTGCGCGTAGACACCCGGGTTCGGCAGCGGGGTGACGATCGTGCCGGGGTCCTTCGCGAAGCGCTTGAACCGCTCGGCCGCCAGTTCCTTCTGCGTCTTGCGGGCGGTGACCCGCTCGCGGTGCGCCAGGACCATCGCGCCGATCGCCGAGACGATCAGCACCGCGGAGGAGACCTCGAAGGCCCAGAAGTACTTGGCGAACAGCAGGTGCGCGAGCGACTGTACGTTGCCGCCGGCCGACGCGTTCGCCGCGTCGAGACCCTTGAACACGCCGAGCTGCGCGTGCGCCAACACGCCGAGCAGGATCGCCCCGAACAGCACGGCGACCAGCACGGCGGCCCAGCGCTGGCCGCGGATCGACTCGGTCAGCGACTCGGCCGAGTCCACGCCGATCAGCATCAGCACGAACAGGAACAGCATCATGATCGCGCCGGTGTAGACCACGATCTGCACGATGCCGAGGAAGACCGCGCCCTGCGCCATGTAGAACATCGCCAGGCAGATCATCACGGCGCACAGCCACAGCGCCGAGTGCACCGCCTTCTTGGAGAAGATCAGCCCGAGCGCGCCGGCCACCGAGATGACGGCGCCGACCCAGAACAGGAAGCTCTCTCCGCTGCCGGTGTTGGTCACCGGGTCCGCGAGGACCGGCGCCACGCTGTGAACTGCGAGTGAGGGCACTGCGAGGAGTGTCGCGCTCATCGCACGGCCTCCGGTTCGGTGCGCCCCGCCTCGCCGGAGGCGGCCGGCCGGTCCTGCTCGCCCTGCGAGCGGCTCTGCGCGTACTCGGCGAGCTGCTCGTCGCAGGCCCGGGTGACCTGGCCCTTGTAGTACTCCTTCTCGGTGGTGCCCGGCTGCATCTCGTGCGGCGCGGGCACCATGCCGTCGGTCAGCCCGGCCAGCAGCCGGTCCTTGGTGTAGATCAGCGACTCGCGGCTGGTGTCGGCGAGCTCGTACTCGTTGGTCATGGTCAGCGCGCGGGTCGGGCAGGCCTCGATGCACAGGCCGCACAGGATGCAGCGCAGGTAGTTGATCTGGTAGACCTTGCCGTACCGCTCGCCCGGGGAGAAACGCTCCTCCTCGGTGTTGTCCGCGCCCTCGACGTAGATCGCGTCCGCCGGGCAGGCCCAGGCGCACAGCTCGCAGCCGATGCACTTCTCCAGGCCGTCCGGGTGCCGGTTGAGCTGGTGGCGGCCGTGGAAGCGCAGCGCGGTCGGCTTCTTCTCCTCCGGGTACCGTTCGGTGTTCGGCGCCTTGAACATGGTGCCGAACGTGACGCCGAACCCGGCGATCGGAGCCAGCGGTCCCGGCTCCTTCTTCTTCTCGCTGCTGCTCATTCGGGGTTCGCCTCCTCGGCGATGGTGCCGTTGGTGGCCGCCGTGAGCGCGGCGGTGCGTGCGTACTGCGTGCGGCGCGCGACCGGTGGGGCGCTCTGGCCGGGCATCGGCGGCACCGGGAAGCCGCCGGCCAGCGGCTGGAAGCCCGGGACCGACAGCGGCGGCGTGCTTCTGATCCGGTTGCGCTCGCGGATCTCCAGGCCGAGGAGCACGATCAGGAACAACACCGCGACGCCGACGTAGAACGCCGTGCCGTTCGCGCCGGTCAGATCGTTGTGGTTCTTCAGCTGGCGGAAGGTGGCCAGCGCCAGCAGCCAGAGCAGGGAGACCGGGATGAGCACCTTCCAGCCGAAGGCCATGAACTGGTCGTAGCGCAGCCGGGGCAGCGTGCCGCGCAGCCAGATGAAGACGAACACGAAGATCAGCAGCTTCACCAGGAACCAGATCATCGGGTACCATCCGCTGTTCGCCCCGGACCACAGGCTCAGCGGCCATGGTGCCCGCCAGCCGCCGAAGAACATCGTGATGGCCAGCGCGGAGACGGTGACCAGGTTGATGTACTCGGCCAGGAAGAAGAGGGCGAACTTGAGCGAGGTGTACTCGGTGTGGAAGCCGCCGACCAGTTCGCCTTCGGCTTCGGCCAGGTCGAACGGCGCCCGGTTGGTCTCGCCGACCATGGAGATGATGTAGATCGCCGCGGACGGGACCAGGTAGATGAACCAGCGGGACTGCTGCGCGCCGACGATCCCGCTGGTGGACATGGTGCCCGCGTAGAGGAACACTCCCGCGAACGACAGGCCCATGGCGACCTCGTAGGAGATCATCTGCGCCGAGGAGCGGAGCGCTCCGAGCAGCGGGTAGGTCGAGCCGGAGGACCAGCCGGCCAGTACGACCCCGTAGATGCCGATCGAGGAGACGGCCAGGACGTAGAGCACGCCGATCGGCAGGTCCACCAGTTGCAGCGTGGTCCAGTGGTGGAAGATCGAGACCTCGGGGCCCCACGGCACGACCGCGATCGCCAGGAACGCCGGGATCGCGGAGACCACCGGGGCGAGCCAGAAGACCGCCTTGTCGGCGTTCGCGGGGACGATGTCCTCCTTGAGCGCCAGCTTGACCCCGTCGGCCAGCGACTGGAGCAGTCCCTGAGGGCCGACCCGGTTCGGGCCGACGCGCATCTGCATCCAGGACACCACGCGCCGCTCGTACCAGATGTTGAACAGGGTCAGCACGACCAGGATCGCGAACGCGGCCACCGCCTTGATCGCGACCAGGATGAACCACCACGGGATGTGGGTGTCGAAGCTCCCGAGGAACCAGTGGTCCATGTTTTGATTCAACGCTGCTGCGGGTAGTGGTGGCATCAGCCCTCCACCTCGGTGGGTTGGTCGAGGTCGCGGCCCGCGCCGGCATCGAACGCCGCGTCGTCGCCGGACACGGCGACGCGGGCGACGGACACCACGGCGCCGGTGTCGGCGCCCAGCGCGGCGCGCACGTGCGAGCCGGGCGAGTTCGTCGGCAGCCACACGACCCGGTCGGGCAGCGTGTCGACGGCCAGCGGCAGCGTGATCGTCCCGGCGTCGGTGGAGACGGCGACCGCGTCGCCGTCGGCCGCGCCGATCTCGGCCGCGGTGGCCTGCGACAGCCGGACCACCGGCTGGCGCGCCGTGCCGGCCAGGTGCTTCTCGCCGTCCTGGAGCCGTCCGTCGTCGAGCAGCAGGTGATGGGTCGCCAGCACCGCCTGCCCCGCGGCCGGGGCGGGCAGCGGCCGGGGCTGCGCGTAGGGCCGCGGCGCCGGGATGCCGTCCCAGCGGCCGATCCGCGCCAGCTCGCGGCGGGCGGCGGCGACGTCGGGCAGGCCGAGGTGCACGTCCATCGCGTCGGCGAGGCCGTCGAGGACTCGCAGGTCCGGCATGCCGCCGGCGATGACGGTCTGCACCGCGTCGGCGGACAGCGCGGTCTCGAAGGTGCGCGGGCGGCCCTCCCAGTCCAGGAAGGTGCCGCTCTTCTCGGCGACCACCGCGACCGGCAGCACCACGTCGGCCCGCTCGGTGACCGCCGAGCGCCGCTGCTCCAGCGAGACCAGGAAGTCGACCGCGTCGAGGGCGGCCAGCGCCCCGGCCGGGTCCGGCAGGTCGGCCGGATCGACGCCGCCGATCAGCAGCGCCTTGATGCTCCCGGCGCGCACCGCCTCAAGGATCGTGTCGCCGTCGCGGCCGTCCAGCGTCGGCAGCGTGCGCACGCCCCACGCGGTGGCGACCTCGGAGCGGGCCCGCGAGTCCTCGGCCGGGCGGCCTCCGGGCAGCAGGTTGTACACCGCGCCGGCCTCGATCGCGCCGCGCTCGCCGGCCCGGCGCGGGATCCACGCCAGCTTGGCGCCGGTGGCCTCGGCCAGCCGCAGCGCGGCGCTCAGCGCGCCGGGCACGCAGGCCAGCCGCTCGCCGACCAGGATCACCGCGCCCGGCTCGCGCAACAGCCGCGCCGTGCGCAGCCCGGCCGCGTCGAGCCCGGCCACCTCGGTGCCCGCCGCGAGCGCGGTCAGGAACTCCGGCTCGGTGTGCGGCGCGGCCTTCAGCAGCGTGCCGTTCAGCTTGCGCAGGCCGCGCGTCTCGACCGGCGCTATGGCGACGACCGCCGTGCGCGCCTTGCGCACGGCCTTGCGCAGCCGCAGGAACACGATCGGCGACTCGTCCTCGGGCTCGAACCCGACGAGCAGCACTGCCGGGGCCTTGTCCAGGTTCGCGTACGTCACGGTCGTCTCGCCGCCCGAGACCGGGCTGTTGCCGGCCACGTGCGCGGCCAGGAACTCGGCTTCCTCGTTGGAGTGCGGACGAGCGCGGAAGTCGATGTCGTTGCTGTCCAGGGCGATGCGAGCGAACTTCGCGTACGCGTACGCGTCTTCGAGGGTGCTGCGACCGCCGACGAGCACGCCGGCCGAGCCGCGGGCCGCGCGCAGCCCGTTGGCCGCCGCGTCGAGCGCCTCAGGCCACGAGGCCGGGACCAGTTCGCCGTCGCGGCGCACCAGCGGGACGCGGATGCGGTCGTTCGCGGTGGCGTACTGGAAGGCCCAGCGGCCCTTGTCGCAGTTCCACTCCTCGTTGACCTCGGGGTCCTCGCCGGCCAGGCGGCGCAGCACCTTGCCGCGCCGGTGGTCGGTGCGCAGCGCGCAGCCGGCGGCGCAGTGCTCGCAGGCGCTCGGCGTGGAGACCAGGTCGAAGGGCCTGGCGCGGAACCGGTAGGCCGCGCCGGTCAGCGCGCCGACCGGGCAGATCTGCACCGTGTTGCCGGAGAAGTAGGAGCTGAACTCCTGGTCCCCGGCCACCGAGATGCCGACCTGCTGGTCGGCGCCGCGCTCGATCAGGTCGATGAACGGGTCGCCGGCGACCTGCTCGGAGAAGCGGGTGCACCGGGCGCACTGCACGCAGCGCTCGCGGTCGAGCAGCACCTGCGTGGAGAGGTTGATCGGCTTGGCGAACGTGCGCTTCTTGCCTTCGAACCGGGTCTCGCCACGGCCGTTGGACAGCGCCTGGTTCTGTAGCGGGCACTCGCCGCCCTTGTCGCAGACCGGGCAGTCCAGCGGGTGGTTGATCAGCAGCAGTTCCATCACGCCCCGCTGTGCCTTGTCGGCGACCGCGGAAGCGTGCTGGGTCTTGACCACCATCCCGTCGGTGACCGTGGTCGTGCACGACGCCATCGGCTTGCGCTGGCCCTCCACCTCGACCAGGCACTGCCGGCAGGCGCCGACCGGGTCGAGCAGCGGATGGTCGCAGAACCGGGGGATCGCGACGCCGAGCCGCTCGGCGACCCGGATGATCAGCTCGCCCTTGGGCGCGATCGTCGCGATGCCGTCGACGGTCAACGAGACGTAGCCCTCGGGCACGGCCGGCGGCTCACCGCCGGTACCCGGCGCCGGAGCATTCGTGGTGACGGTCATCAGTGCGCTCCCGTCGCGGCCAGTGCGGGCGCCCACACGGTGGAGAGCGCCGGGTCGAAGGGGCAGGCGCCGGTGCGCAGGTGCTCGATGTACTCGTCGCGGAAGAACTGGATCGACGAGGTGATCGGCGAGGTGGCGCCGTCGCCGAGGGCGCAGAACGCCTTGCCCAGGATGTTGTCGGACAGGTCGAGCAGCCGGTCCAGGTCCGCTTCGCTGCCCTGCCCGGCCTCAAGCTGCTGGAGCACCTGGACCAGCCAGTACGTTCCCTCACGGCACGGTGTGCACTTGCCGCAGGACTCGTGCTTGTAGAACTCGGTCCAGCGCAGCACGGCCCGCACCACGCAGACGGTCTCGTCGAAGATCTGCAAGGCTCGGGTGCCGAGCATGGATCCGGCGGCGCCGACGCTCTCGTAGTCCAGCGGGACGTCGAGGTGATCATCCGTCAGCAGCGGGGTCGAGGAGCCGCCGGGCGTCCAGAACTTCAGCCGGTGCCCGTTGCGGACGCCGCCGGACAGGTCGAGCAGTTCGCGCAGCGTGATGCCGAGCGGCGCCTCGTACTGCCCCGGCCGGGTGACGTGCCCGGACAGCGAGTAGAGCACGAAGCCGGGCGACTTCTCGGTGCCGAACGAGCGGTACCACTCGACACCGCCGCGCAGGATCGCGGGCACCGAGGCGATCGACTCGACGTTGTTGACCACGGTCGGGCTCGCGTAGAGCCCCTCGATCGCCGGGAACGGCGGACGCAACCGGGGCTGCCCCCGGTATCCCTCAAGCGAGTCGAGCAGCGCGGTCTCTTCGCCGCAGATGTACGCGCCCGCCCCGGCGTGCACCACGATCTCCAAGTCGAAACCGGACCCGAGGACGTTCTTTCCGGCGTATCCGGCCGCGTACGCCTCACGCACCGCCGCCTGAAGCCGGCGCAGCACGTGCACGACCTCGCCGCGCAGGTAGATGAACGCATGATTCGCACGGATCGCGTAACACGCGATGATGATGCCTTCGATCAGCTCGTGCGGGTTGGCCAGCAGGAACGGGATGTCCTTGCAGGTTCCCGGCTCCGACTCGTCGGCGTTGACCACGAGATAGTGCGGCTTGTTGTCACCCTGTGGGATGAACGACCACTTCATCCCGGTGGGGAATCCGGCACCCCCTCGGCCCCGCAGCCCGGAATCCTTGACGAGCTTGATGACATCGTCCGGCGACATGGCCAGCGCCTTGTGGACGGCCTGGTAGCCGTCGTGCCTGCGGTAGCCCTCAAGCGTGTACGACCGCGCGTCGTCCCACGCCCGGGAGAGCACCGGAGTCAGCTTGCTCATACCTGCCCCTCCACCCTGGAGCCGTCCCGCCGGGCGATCTTCAGCCCTTCCAGCGTGGCCGGACCAGCCGGGCCGCCGCCGTGTACCGCGTCCGGCCGCTCGTCCTCGAACCCTGCCAGGATCCGCTCCATCTCCTTGAAGGAGCACAGCGCCGGGCCGCGGCTCGGCGTGACCTCGTGACCGGCCAACAGGTCGTCGACGAGTTGCACGGCCGTGCGCGGCGTCATGTTGTCGAAGAACTCCCAGTTGACCGTCATCACCGGGGCGAAGTCGCAGGCCGCGTTGCACTCGATGTGTTCGAGCGTCAGCGTGCGCTCGCCCTGGCCCTCCGCGGTGCGCTCGTCGTTGCCGACCGCGAGGTGCGCCTTGAGCGTGGCGAAGATCTCGTCGCCGCCCATCACCGCGCACAGCGTGTTCGTGCACACCCCGACGTGGTAGTCGCCGACCGGCTTCCGCTTGTACATCGAGTAGAACGTCGAGACCGCAGAGACGTCGGCGGTGGACAGCCCCAGCATCTCGGCGCAGAACTTGACGCCGTCGCCGCTGACGTAGCCCTCCTCGGACTGCACCAGGTGCAGCAGCGGCAGCAGCGCCGAGCGCGGCTTCGGGTAGCGCGCGATAAGCGCTTGGGCGTCCTTGACCAAGCGCTCCCGCACCTGCGGCGCGTCGGCGTACGAAGTCTGCGTCGAGGCCGCGGTGGTGTCCGCGCCCTGCAAGTGCGGGGCGAGGCCGATCGAGACGTCGGTCACCGGTCCACCCCTCCCATGACCGGGTCGATCGAGGCGACGGCCACGATGACGTCCGCAACCATCGATCCCTCACACATCGCGGCGGTGGCCTGCAAGTTGTTGAACGACGGGTCGCGGAAGTGGACCCGGTAAGGCCTGGTCCCGCCATCCGAGACCGCGTGGCACCCCAGCTCGCCCTTCGCGGACTCGACGGCCACGTAGGCCTGGCCCGGCGGGACGTGGAAGCCTTCGGTCACCAGTTTGAAGTGGTGGATCAGGGCCTCCATGGACTCGCCCATGATGTGCCTGATGTGGTCGAGCGAGTTGCCCATGCCGTCGCCGCCGAGGGCCAGCTGCGCCGGCCAGGCGATCTTCTTGTCCTCGACCATCACAGGACCCGGCTTCAGCTTGTCCAGGCACTGCTCGACGATCTTCAGCGACTCGCGGATCTCGTCCATCCGCAGCCGGTACCGGCCATACGCGTCGCACGTGTCCCACGTGCAGACCTCGAAGTCGTACTGCTCGTATCCGCAGTACGGCTGCGACTTGCGCAGATCATGCGGCAACCCGGTCGATCGAAGGATGGGCCCGGTGATCCCGAGCGCCATACATCCCGTCAGATCCAGGTACCCGATGCCCTCGGTACGGCCCTTGAAGATCGCGTTCTCGTTGCAGAGCGCCTCGATGTCCTTGATCCGCTTGGGCATCAGCGCCAGGAACTCGCGCACCTTGTCCACCGCACCGGGCGGCAGGTCCTGCGCCAGCCCCCCCGGCCGGATGTACGCGTGATTCATGCGCAGGCCGGTGATCATCTCGAAGATGTCGAGCACCAGCTCCCGCTCGCGGAAGCCGAAGATCATCGCCGAGAGCGCGCCCATCTCCATGCCGCCGGTGGCGATGCACACCAGGTGCGAGGAGATCCGGTTGAGCTCCATCAGCAGCACCCGCACCACGCTGGCCCGGTCGGGGACCTGCTCCTCGATGTCGAGCAGCTTCTCCACCGCCAGGCAGTAGGCCACCTCCTGGAAGAACGGCGTGAGGTAGTCCATCCGGGTGACGAACGTCGTGCCCTGCGTCCAGTTGCGGAATTCGAGGTTCTTCTCGATGCCCGTGTGCAGGTAACCGATCCCGACCCGGGCCTCGGTCACCGTCTCGCCCTCAAGCTCCAGGATGAGCCGCAGCACTCCGTGCGTGGACGGGTGCTGCGGACCCATGTTCACGACGATGCGCTCTTCGGGCGCCTCGCCGAGCGAGCCGGCGATCTCGTCCCAGTCGCCGCCGGTGATGGTGAAGACGCGGCCGTCGGCCTCGTCCCCCACGCCGTACGGATCGCCGTGCGGTTCTCCAGCCGTAGTGGAATTCGTGGAAGCGGCATCCGGCATGTCTTCGGCCGCCCTCTCCGCTTGAATGGTCACTGGTAAGACCTCCGCTGATCCGGAGCCGGGATCTGCGCGCCCTTGAACTCAACCGGGATGCCGCCGAGCGGGTAGTCCTTGCGCTGCGGGTGGCCCGGCCAGTCGTCCGGCATCAGGATCCTGGTCAGCGCCGGGTGCCCGTCGAAGACGATGCCGAACATGTCCCAGGTCTCGCGCTCGTGCCAGTCCACCGCCGGATAAACCGGGTAGAGCGACGGCAGGTGCGGGTCGCTGTCCGGGCAGGTGCTCTCCAGCTGAATCCGGCGGTTGTGCGTGATCGACATCAGCGGCACCATCACGTGCAGTTCGCGCCCGATCTCGTGCAGGAAGTGCACCCCTGACACGCCAAGACACAGCTCGAACCGCAACGCCGGGTCGTCGCGCAACGTCCGCGCGACCTGCACCAAGTGCTCGCGGCGCACCTGGAAGGTCATCTGCCCCCGGTGCACTATCACCCGCTCGATCGCGCTCTCCGGTGCGAGCCCCTGCTCGTCGAGCGCGCCGAACAGCTCGTTCTCGACCTCGTCGAAGTAGGAGCCGTATGGCCGCGGCGACTGCCCCGGCAGTTCGATCCTGCGCACGAGCCGGCCGTAGCCGGAAGTGTCACCGCCGTTGCCGCTCGGGAACATGCCCTTGCGGACGGCGACGACCTCCGCTTCCTGCACCGCCAGCGGCTGCGCCTTCTCCAGCGCCCCGCCACCCGCCGACTCGCCGGCCCGGGACTGCTCGCCGCTCATGCCAGCAAGCCCTTCATCTCGATCGTCGGCAGCGCCTTGAGCGCGGCCTCCTCGGCGGCGCGGGCCGCCTTCTCCCGGTCCACGCCGAGCGGCATGGCCTGGATCTCGGCGTGCAGCTTGAGGATCGCGTCCATCAGCATCTCCGGCCGGGGCGGGCAGCCGGGCAGATAGATGTCCACCGGCACGATGTGGTCCACGCCCTGCACGATCGCGTAGTTGTTGAACATCCCGCCGGACGAGGCGCACACGCCCATCGACAGCACCCACTTGGGGTTCGGCATCTGGTCGTAGATCTGGCGCAGCACCGGGGCCATCTTCTGGCTCACCCGGCCCGCCACGATCATCAGGTCGGCCTGCCGGGGCGAGGCCCGGAACACCTCCATGCCGAACCTGGCCAGGTCGTACCGGCCCGCACCCGTCGCCATCATCTCGATGGCGCAGCAGGCCAGCCCGAAGGTGGCCGGCCAGAGCGAGCCCTTGCGCATGTACCCGGCCAGGCCCTCGACCGTGGAGAGCAGGAACCCGCTGGGGAGTTTCTCCTCAAGACCCATCCGGCACCCCCTCTCAGTCCCAGTCCAGGCCGCCGCGCCGCCACACGTAGGCGTACGCGACCAGGACGGTGAGGACGAACATGACCATCTCCACGAGCCCGAACCAGCCGAGCGCGTCGAAGGCGACGGCCCACGGGTAGAGGAAGACGATCTCGATGTCGAAGACGATGAACAGCATCGCGACCAAGTAGTACTTGACCGGGAAGCGGACGCCGCCGACCGGCTGCGGCGACGGCTCGATACCGCACTCGTAGCTGTCGTACTTGGCCCGGTTGTACCGTTTCGGACCGGTAAGCGAGCCGATGACCACCGAGAAGACCGCGAATCCGCCCGCGATCAAGCCCAGGATCAGGATCGGCACGTAGGTGTCCACACGCGCCGCCGCCTTTCCGCCGCTAGTCGTAGTCCGCCGGCGTCCGTCGACGGCTGGACCTTCCAGATTCCGAGCGCCATCCGGACCAGAGGCCCGGACCACGCTCGTGAAGCCGTTCACAAGCTCGGGGTGAAATCGGCCGTAAGCCTTGCCGACGACGGCAATCTTACGGCCTGCCCTTTGTGATCCTCGCCACGGGTCACCCCTTCGGCGAATCGCCGGTTCGTAACGTAGCCCTTACACCCACGTTCGCGCTGTGTGATCTCCATCACGCCCAGGTCAGAGCCTGAAAGACATGTCCGGAGCCTGTCGTGCCACCCCCGCGACGATCCCCGTTTCCACCCGAGAAACCCACCCCACAGCCAGCCCCCCGCCACCCCGCCCGCCGCCAGATCACGCCCACCGCCCGACCACGATCCGGCCAGCCGACTTGATTTCCCACTCTACGTCTTGTAGAAGCGACTCCCCCATGCCACTTACGCGGCATTCGGGATAACGCCTGCGGCTTAGAGCGACCGCTCTTAACGCGCTCCGCGCTAAGAACACCCACCCGCCCGTCCCCGCTCCGCGCCCTCACTACGCGAGGCCGCTCCACGGACTCAGTGCGCTGCCGCGCACGCGCTGCGCCGCCTCGCTAACGCTCGTCGGCTCGACCGCCCTCGACACACCTGGTAGGAATCCATTCCCACCATCGCGTAGTATGGCTTGCATGACGGGTACCGGGAAAGCCAACGGCGATGGAAGAGCCGGGACACGCACGACGGGGAACCTGACGCCGCGCAATCGAGGCATGAGTGCGTCTGCGCTCGCAGGCAAAACGACTAAGAAGGCGACCCGCAAGTCCGCAGGTGCGGGGCAGAAAGTTGACAAAGTGAGTGTGTCGATGCCGCCGGAGACTGTGCGCACGGTTCGGGAGATGGCCGCGGCGGCCGAAATGAGCGTCTCGGCATGGCTGACGCGGGCCGCCGAGGAAAGCGCCGAGCGTGCTCGCCGCGTGGCCACGGCCCAAGAGGCCGCTGCTGAATACGCTGCCGAGGTCGAGGCCATGCATGGCCAGGCCACCCCGGAAGAGCAAGAGCGCGTGGACGCCTTCTTCGCCGAACTGGCGGCCTACACTCGCGGTGCTTACGACCAGGCCGCTTAGGCCGTCCCGTGGAAGTCATCTACGACGCAGGGGCGCTGATCGCCGCAGGGAACGGCAGTCGGCCATTCAGCCTGATCGCGCAGGCCGCAGCGCGCGCCGGGACGTTGCCGCGCGTGCCGACCACCGTACTGGCCCAGGTCTGGCGCGGCACTGGGCCGAAGCAGGCGCTGCTTTCACTCGCTCTGCGCACGTGTCAGGTCGTGCCGTTCGACGAAGAGGCCGCCCGCCTGGCCGGTACTTTGTGCGGCCGAGCCGGAACCTCGGACGTCGTGGACGCCTCTGTCGTAATCCTCGCCGTCCGCTACCGGGCCGGGATCGTTACCAGCGACCGCGGTGATATCGCCAAGCTGATCGACTCACTCGACGCAGACCTGCGCCAACGTCCGCCGGTCATCGACATCTAGCGATCGGACAACCGGTCCGCCCCTTGCGGGACCACCACCGCGTCAGGCGCTTGGAACCACCTTCGCCAGGCCGTTGATGATGCGGTCCATCGCGTCGCCGCCGCGGGGGTCGGTGAGGTTGGCCAGCAGCTTGAGGGTGAAGCGCATCAGCATCGTGTGGGACAGGCCACGCTGGGTGGCCAGGCGCATGACTTTGGGGTTGCCGATAAGGCTGACGAAGAGGCGGCCCAGCGTGTAGTAGCCGCCGTAGGTCTGGCTGAGGATCTTGGGATAGTCGGACAGGGCGAGTTCCCGGTCGTAGGCGGTTTTGCGGGAGTTGGCCTGCGCGATGACCTTGGCGGCGATCTCGCCGGATTCCATCGCGTAAGCGATGCCTTCGCCGTTGAACGGGTTGATCATGCCGCCTGCGTCGCCGACCAGGAGCAGGCCGCGGGTGTAGTGGGGCTTGCGGTTGAAGCCCATCGGGAGCGCGGCGCCGCGGATCGGGGTGGTGCGGTTGTCCTCGGTCAGCTGCCACTCCGGCGGGGTTGACGCGAGCCAGCGGCGCATCATGTCGCGGTAGTCGACGGCGCCGAATGCCGATGACGTGTTGAGGATGCCCAGGCCGATGTTGGACGTGCCGTCACCCATGCCGAAGATCCAGCCGTAGCCGGGCAGCAGGTGGTCGGGGTTCTGGGCGTCGCGCAGTTCCAGCCAGGACTCCAGCCAGTCGTCGGTGTGGCGCGGGTTGCGGTAGTACGCGCGGTACGCCACGCCCATTGGGCGGTCGTCGCGCTTGTGCAGGCCCATCGCGATGGCCAAGCGGGTCGAGTTGCCGTCTGCGGCGACGACGATCGGGGCGTGGAAGGCGACCTCGCGCTTCTCGGGTCCCAGCTTGGCGGTGACGCCGGTGATGCGTGAGGTCCGCTCGTCGCGGATCGGGGCGGTCACGTTGCACTGTTCGAGCAGGCGGGCACCGGCCTTCTGCGCCTGCCGGGCGAGCAGTTCGTCGAAGTCGGACCGGGGGCGTACGAGCCCGTAGTTCGGGTGCGAGGCCAGCTCGGGCCAGGCGAGTTCGAGCTGGCGTCCGCCGCCGATGATGCGCAGGCCCTTGTTGTGCAGCCAGCCGGCCTGGGGCGAGGTGTCGATGCCCATACGCACCAGTTGGGTGACCGCACGCGGAGTCAGGCCGTCGCCGCAGACCTTCTCCCGCGGGAACTCGGTCTTCTCCAGCAGCAGGACATCGAGGCCGGCCTGCGCGAGGTGGTACGCCGTCGCGGACCCGGCCGGTCCCGCGCCGACGATGATCACGTCGGCCGAGTCCTCGGAGGCGACGCGGTGGTCTGAAGCAGCGCGGGGCTCCGCGGCGGAGTCTTGAGTCGGCACGGGAGCAGTTTAGACAACAGGTTGGGCGGGACGACTCGGGTGTCTATGCGGGGGGAGGGCGCCTGCGTATTCCCGTCTTACGGAGGTGCCAGGATAGGTCCATGAGCAGAGCCTCCCTGGACAAGCAACCGCACGAGGTCGCGGCGATGTTCGACGGCGTCGCGGACCGTTACGACTTCACCAACGACGTGCTGTCGCTGGGGCTGGCCCGTGCGTGGCGACGCGCGGTGGCCACGGCGGTGGACGCGCGGCCCGGCGAACGGATCCTGGACCTCGCGGCGGGCACCGGGACCTCGTCGATCCCGTTCCAGCAGGCCGGGGCGTCCGTGGTGGCCTGCGACTTCTCGCTCGGGATGCTCAACGTCGGCCGGTCGCGCAACCCAGACCTCGACTTCGCAGCCGGGGACGCGATGCGCCTGCCGTTCCGCGACGGGGCGTTCGACGCGGTGACGATCTCCTTCGGGCTGCGCAACGTGGCCGACACGACGGCGGCACTGCGCGAGCTGCGGCGGGTGACGAAGCCGGGCGGGCGGCTGCTGGTGTGTGAATTCTCGCATCCGACGAACGGACCGTTCCGGACCGTTTACCTCGAATATCTGATGCGGGTTCTGCCGGCGGTCGCGACTCGCGTCGCTTCGAATCCGGACGCGTACGTATACCTCGCTGAGTCGATCCGTGCCTGGCCGGATCAGCAGGGACTCGCGACGCTCATTCAGGCGTCTGGGTGGTCACGGGTGGCATGGCGCGATCTCACCGGCGGCATCGTTGCCCTACACCGGGGTTACGTGTAAGTCGAGCCGAGCGAAGACGGCACAAGACTTAGGACTGGGTGTCGTGCACGACCGTGCCGCCTAGGACAGTGGCAACGCACTGATGCATCTTCGCCGCCGCAGCATCGAGCAGGGCCGCGTAGACCTCGCCCGGCTCGGCTCCGGTGAGGGCGTCGAGCGTGGGCACGGCGAAGACCGCGAGGTCGGCGCGGGCTCCCTGGTCGAGGCGGCCGACGTCGGTCAGGCCCATGGCCGCCGCGCCGCCGAGGGTCGCCGCCTCGACGATCCGCCGGTCCAGGTCGAACTCGTCGTAGCCCTGCACGAGCGCCAAGTCGCGCAGGGTCGCGGCCTCTTCGAGCAGGTCGAGGCTCGGGCTGGAGGCGAGCGAGTCGGTGCCGATCGCGAAGGGCGAGCCCTCGGCGAGGTAGTCGGCGACCGGCGGTTCGCCCGCTTGCAGGATCCGGTTCGAGCGCACGCACAGCGCCGCGTAGACGCCCCGGGACCGCAGGATCTCGCGGTCTGACGCATCGCAGTGCACGCAGTGCGCCGCGTGCACGTCCGGGCCGAGCGCGCCGATCTTGTCCAGGAAGCCGACCGGCGTCAGGACGCTGCCGCCGTCCCGGATCAGCTCCATCGCCTTGCCGAACCGGAGCATGTCGTCGGCGAACGGGCCGTCGCCGGTCGCCACGTACCGCACCTCGGCTTCGGACTCGGCAACGTGGGTGTGCGTGCGCAGTCCGCGCGCGCGGGCGATGGCGACGCAGTCCGCGAAGACCGCGGTGGCGATCGTGTACGGAGTGTGCGGCGACATGCCGAGCGTCCGGCCGACGGGGGCGTCAGCGAGAGCGGCCAGGATGCGGGCGCGGCCGGAGTCCGACCAGCTCTGCGCGTCCTCGAACACGGCCTCAAGGTAGGAGATTCCGGCGATGCCGGACTGTGCGGTCGGCTCAAGCACCTCGGGCTCGGTGACGATGTCCGCGACCGCGGTGGTGCCGGCGGCGAGCATCAGCCGCAGGCCGCGGCGGGCCGACTCCTGCCACATCGCCTCGGTGAAGGTCGGGCGCTTGGCGACCATCCGGCCGAGCCAGACCGGGAAGGGCTCGTCGATCGAGTTGAGCTCCTCGAAGTCCGTGTACTGCAAGTGTGCGTGCGCATTGACCAGGCCCGGGGTCAGTACGCCGCTCCACGCGTGTTCTCGCGCCTCGGGGTGCTCGGCCGCGAGTTGCCCGCGCGGTCCCACGGCCGCGATCCGGTCACCGTCCACCAAGACCGCGCCGTCGCCGATCGGCTCGGAGACTACGGGAAGGACGATGGGCGCACTATGCAGTGTCAGCATGCGACGAGCCTATTGGATGAGCTGCCCCTCGGTCTCGGAACGGGCGAAGTCGCCGCATTAGGGCATGAAGTGCCGGTGATTGGCACAGTGGTCGTGGCAACCGGCGCTGTGTTGATCGGCGCTGTACTGATCGACGCAGTGCCGATCGGCACAGTGGTGAATGGCGCAGTGCCGATTGGTGCAGCGTTGTTGATCGACAGGTAGTCCTTGTCGATGTTCAGCTTTACGCCGCCGTATGACGCGTAGACGTTGCCGAGGTACTGGTGCGCACGCTGCACGGGCCAGGCGTTGGTTGGCGTTGCCGTTAGATCCGCGTCAGCGACGCCGTTCCAGTGAGCGATCGCGACGACGTCGGGCTCAGTGATCTTCCCGCGATGGACCATCAGGTCGGCGATTCCAGTCGCGGCACTGCTGTAGACCGCCGAACGGTAGCCGTGAGCGTGCAGTTCCGCAGTCCATGCGGACAGGAAAGCCATCGCAGCAGCACTTTGCGCAGGTGTCGTGTACGACTCCATGTCGTAGTAGAGCAGGGCGCCTGGACCGATACCGAGACTGCGGGCCTGTATGACCGCGTCGTCGGCGCTTTCCTTGCCCAGCGCGCCAGGCCCGGGGGTGGAGGTAGTGGCGGTCAGCTTGTCCCAAGCGGCCTGCCAGCCGACGTAGAGCGGCATGAAGTGCCAGCCTGCCTTGGCCCGCGCGGTGAGCCAGTCGCCGGTCAGGTTCGACTGGTCGCAGGCTCGCTCGTCACCGCCGATGTAGATGCCGATCGCGCTGAAAGGCGAGGTGGCCCAGGCGTCCATCTGCGTGGTGCTGGGCGCGGCGCAGGTGTCGAACCCGAGACCGGTGGCCTGGTTGGTGCCCCGGACGATCTCCACCGGCACCGCGTCGCGGGCGAGGGCCAGAGCCGGGGCGACACGTGTAGGTGCGTAGGCCGGACTGGGCAGCCCTGCGGCGGTTAGCGCGCCGATAACGGTGTCGCGGTCGTGGCCGTAGCTGGCGGTGATCGTGAGACCGGGAGCGGCCACGTCGATCTCGGAGGAGAGCCGATGGTCGAGCGCGACGGTGGCGCTACCGGCCGAACGGGTCAGGTCGGGCTCGATGAGCAGGGCACCGATACGCCGCCCAGCGCCACGGGCCGGACATCGCTGCTTGTCGCCGGGTTGCCCAAGGTAGACGGCGTGCACGTCGAAACGCACGCACGTGTACGGATGTCTCGCCAGATCGACGACCCGCCAGGAGAAGGGAACCGTGAAACTGCGGCCGAGGTACGTGACAGTCTTCACGCCGTTCCATGCCGTCGTCACGTGATACGGCTCGGACTCGGGCTCGGACTGCGCGGAGGCCGGTATCGCAGTGACCAGCGACGTCGTGAGGACGGTCGCGAAGGTGGCGATTGCAAGGACAGCGGTGCCCATGAAGCCCAAAGCGCGGCTGACCGCGCGTGTTGCACCGCGTCGAGGTGTGTGGTTTGAGGCTGTACGGTCCGAAACTGTGCAGTTCGAGACTGTTTGGTTCGAGACCGTGCAGTTCGAGACCGTTTGGTTCGAGGCTGTGCAGTTCGAGGCTGTGTGATTTAAGGCTGTGTGATTCAAGGCCGTGAGCGTCATGAATATCCCCATATCATCGCTGAATTTGATCAAGCAGACGATATCAGGACATAGACGCCACAGTCCGCCGCGCCCGGCAAGTGTCGGGGCGGCGGACCGCTTCGGCCTAATAGATCAGATGATCAGATCTGATACCGACTGAGCCGGTGTCGGATCGAATGCACAGGGGACGAGGAACGGGGGACGGGGGACGGGGTCGGATCCTTGGGGATCGGGTCCACAGGGTCAGATCCCTGGCAGGCCTGATCCCTAGGTGCCAATCCTCCGGCCTCCGGAGGTCAGATTCCCTGGGGTATCAATCCCCCGGAGGCGAGATCCTGGGGCGCCGCACCCGTGGAGGTCAGATCCCGGTCGGGTCAGATCCTCGGCAGGTCGGTGACGTGGTACTCGCGCACCGTCTGGAGCTTGTGCTGGTCGAGACCGAGCAGCTCCAGGATGGTCGGGGCGATCTGGGTGGTGAGCACCGGGGCGCCGTCGAAGTGCGAACCGTCGCTGTCCACGCCTGCGCCGGAGACCACGATCGGCACGTCGCGGTCGGCCGGGTTCGCGCCGCCGTGCTCGGCGATCTTGCCGTGGCCGCCGGTGTACACCGTGCCGACCTGCGCGACGCCGACCAGGTCGGGCACCCGCGGGTCGCTGTGCGAGGTGCCGAAGTAGTCGGACGCCGCCTCACCCGCGTAGACGGCCTTCAGGCCGGCCGAGGTGAAGGGCTTCGGGTTGCCGTTGATGTCGTTGCCGGTGCCGGTCAGGCTCAGCAGGAAGTTCTTCGCGAAGTCGGCGGCGGCCTGTGAGCGGTCGCTGAGCCACCACAGCATCGCGTCGTCGTCCACGGTGAAGGCGACCAGCGGGGCGGCCTTCGGGTGCAGCTTGGCCCAGGCGGCGTTGACGGCGTCGATGATCGGGCCGTCGTCGATCCGGGTCAGGTCCGACGGCTTGGTCGGCGACTGGCCGTGCTTGGCCGACAGGATGATCGTGGTCGACTTGTCCAGGTGCTGCTTCTTGATCTCGGCGACGAAGCGGCCGAGCTGCGCGTCGATCCAGTCCAGCGAGGAGGACAACAGCGGGCCCGGGGTGACGCCGTCGGCGAGGTAGCCGCCGGTCATACCGTCCGATTTCGGCAGCTTCTCGGCGGTGGAGACCGTCTGGAAGTTCATGCCGAAGATGGCCGGCACGCCCTCCTTGGTCGTTCCGCTGTGGTCGTAGCCGTCGATCTCGTTGATCACGGCCTGGACCTTGTAACCGTCGTACTGCCGGGTGGCGGCGTTGTCCTTGGTCCAGTCGTCACCTGCGGGGAAACCGGCGATCGACGCGTCGGAGTTGATCTCCGGGGTGAACAGGTCGTCGATCGAGTTGCCGCTCTGGCCGTCCAGGATCGAGTACGCCGGGTGCTTGTCCGACCAGGCGGTGTGCAGGCCGGCCTGCTTGGCGATGTCGAAGACCGTGTTCACCCGCAGGTACTGGTTCGGGTAGATCGGCTTGCAGGTCGCCGGGTCCACCGGCAGTTGGGCCGGGTCGAGCACCGTCTTCGGGTCGCCGGTCATCTGCAGGATCGGGCCGGGCAGCCCGGACAGGCCCTGGCCGGCGTCGATCGAGTTCAGGTTCTTGTCGGCGGCCTCGGTCCACGCGACCTCGGTGCCCAGCGGGGTGTTCTTGCAGTCCGTGGTGCCGGGCGGCAGCAGGGCGTGGTTGTAGGTGTCGTCGTAGTAGACACCGCTCTGGCCCGCGGTCGCGCCGGTGAACTGCGCGATCATGCCCGGGAACGAGTCGGACGGGTTGGTGGTCTGGGCGTTCGTGTAGTCGATCCCGTCGCCGACCAGGCCGGCCATGGCCGAGTGCGGGTGCTGCGCGACGTACCAGGCCAGGTCGGACTGGTGCAGTCCGTCCACCGAAATGACAAGCACGTGCTTGCCGTCACCGGCGTGTGCCGAAGCGGTCGCCGGGGCCAGCACGGCGCCCGAGACGAGGACGGCCGCACTCGCCAGCCCGGCGACGCGCAGCCTGCGCTTAGGCACGGGACCGAATGTGCGAGACATCGAAAGCTCCCATGGTTCGGCCGACCCGATGTCAGCCTCTGAAGGAGAGTGATAGTCCGCGCCTCCGGCAGCATGACCGCCAAACGGTGAACCTCACGGGAATTCCAGGCGACTACCGAACGGAGATACGGTCTGACGTGCCGTCAGGCACCCGATATCACAGTGCCCTTACGTCAACCCGGTGCCGATGAGCCGCAGGCCGCCGGCTCAGCCGACCTCGACCAGCGGCAGCGCCGTCGACGAGATGTGCGAACGGACCTGGTCGTCGACCGGGTCGTCCGCAGGGTCGGTGTGCACGACTAGGTGGTTGTAGAGGGTGTCGCGCTGCGCGGGGATCCGCCCGGCGGAACGGATGAGGTGGATCAGCTCGGCCCGGTTGGAGCGGTGGCGGGCGCCGGCGGAGGAGACCACGTTCTCCTCAAGCATGACCGAGCCGAGGTCGTCCGCACCGTAGTGCAGGGTCAGCTGCCCCGCCTCCTTGCCGACGGTCAGCCAGGAGCCCTGGATGTGCGCGACGTTGTGCAGGAACAGCCGGGCGATGGCGATCATCCGGATGTATTCGAGCGTGGTGGCCTGGGTCCGGCCCTTCAGGTGGTTGTTCTCGGGCTGGTAGGTGTACGGGATGAAGGCGCGGAAGCCGCCGGTGCGGTCCTGCACCTCGCGGATCATGGCGATGTGCCGGATCCGTTCCGCGTTGGTCTCGCCGGTGCCCATCAGCATGGTCGAGGTCGACTCCAGGCCGAGCCGGTGCGCGGTCTCCATGATCTCCAGCCAGCGCTCACCCGACTCCTTGAGCGGGGCGATCACGGCGCGCGGGCGTTGCGGCAGCAGCTCAGCGCCGGCCCCGGCGAACGAGTCGAGCCCGGCCGCCTTCAACCGGCTGATCGCCTCCTCGATGGTGACCGCGGAGACGCTGGCCATGTGCTGGACCTCGGACGCGCCGAGGGAGTGGATCACCAGCTGCGGGTACGCCTGCTTGATCGCGCGGAACGAGGTCTCGTAGTACTCGACCCCGTAGTCCGGGTGGTGCCCGCCCTGGAACATGATCTGCGTTCCGCCGAGCGCGACGGTCTCGCCGCACCGGCGCAGGATCTCGTCGAGGTCGCGGGACCAGCCCTTGTCCGACTTCGGCGGTGCGTAGAACGCGCAGAACTTACACGCCGTCACGCAGACGTTGGTGTAGTTGATATTGCGTTCGATGATGTATGTCGCGATGTCGGCGGACTGTGGATCTTCTTCTCGGGTGTAACGCTTGCGCCGCGCGGCGTCGGCGGCCCGGCCGAGCGCGTGCAGCGGGGCGTGCCGGTAGAGCTCCAGGGCCTCCTCCTCGGAGATGCGCCCACCGCCGGCGGCGCGGTCGAGAGCGTCCTGAAGCTCAGTGCCCAGCGCAGCAGTGCCCACCGAAACCATGTGACTACCGGCCTTCCCGATCAGATCCTTCGTTCAGCCTACGCGGCCCGGTCCAGCAACTCGATCGTCACCTCGGGATCGACCCCGATCTGCGCCGCGGCGCGGCGGGCGAACTCGCGCACCCCCGCCAGCTGGCGCGCCCCGAGGGAGAAGTCGAGCGTGGTGAAGTAGCGCTCAAGGGTGGACGCGTCGAAGGACTCCCAGCGAGCAGCCTGCGTGGCGACCTTGTCCACCTCGGCCATGGCCAGGTCCCGCGAGGTGAGGAACGCATCGTGAACCTCGCGGGTCAGCGCGGGCTGCCTGGCAAGGAAGTCTCGGCGCACCGCCCATACCGCGAAGACCATCGGCAGCCCGGTCCACTCCTTCCAGGCCTGGCCGAGGTCGAGCACCCGCAGGCCGAGCCGGGGCGCGTCGTAGAGGGACGCGCGTAGCGCCGGGTCGCCGATCAGCACGCCCGCGGCGGCCTCCTGCATCATCTCGGCGAGGTCCGGCGGGCACGAGTAGTACAGCGGTTCGGCGCCGTAGCACTCGCGCAGCACCAGGCGGGCGAGTTGCACCGTCGTGCGCGAGGTCGAGCCGAGCGCGACGCGTGCCCCGTCCAACTCGGCGAAGGGTGGCTGTGAGACCAGGTTGCAGGACATGACCGGCCCGTCCGAGCCGACCGCGACGTCGGGCAGCACGACCAGGTCGTCGGCGTGCCTGAGGTATTCGACAAGGGAGATCGGCCCGATGTCGAGATCGCCGGCCACCAGTTGCTCGGAGAGCCGCTCCGGGGTGTCCTTGACCAGATCCAGGTCGAGCACCGCACCGGAGCGGACCAGACCCCAGTAGATGGGAATGCAGTTCAGGAACTGGATGTGCCCGACACGAGGTTTGTCCACGTCCAGCACCCTACGCCGCTAGTCGGCCCCGACCGCGGCCAGGAGGTCCGTCAGGTCGGGCGCCACCTGCGAGAGATACCAGGTCGGGAACCGTAGTCGGGAGCAGTCGCCGAGCTCGGCCAGGTAGAGCAGATCGCGGGGGCCGCCGAGCGCGACGAACCGATCGGCGTGCACCGACTGCGGATCCCCGTATCCCCGCGTCTCCCCATCCGTCACACCGCCGCCGAACGTGACGGCGACAGCTTGGATGTGCGAGGCGGTCCGCGGGTTCCGCCTGCGCGGTTTATTCGTCCTCGTCCTCGAAAGAGGCCGCGTCGTCGAACTTCTTGCCCAGCCGCTGGGTGCGGTCGACAATGCCGGCCGACATCGCGTCCCGGTACTTGGACAGCGTGATGAACGAGACCGCGCTGGACACCAGCAGGGCTACGGCGAGCAGGGTGAGCCTGGACAACTGCGAGCTCAGGTCCATGCCGAAGAGCACCGCCACACCCCAGACGAGCAGCAGCGCGGCGAGGAACAGCGCGAGCCGGAGCGTGGTGTATCGCAGCACCGCGTGACGGGTCGCGAAGACCGGCGCCG
>NZ_DASYZI010000355.1:0-16365 GCF_035946395.1 Actinocrinis sp. | reverse complement strand
CCGCCGAAGAAACCAAGCAGTTCGGTGGCGATACGACCACCGCCTGGCGCACACACGGCCAGCACCGCGGCATCGTGCGCAACACCCGTCTCGCTCTTTACAAGAGCCTGAACCAGTTCTCCAAGGCGGTCTCGCTCGCCGCACACCTCGTCAACCCCAACCAGGGCGCCGAATGGTGGAAAACACGCAAGGAGAGGCTGGCGAAGGAGAAGGCCGGTTTTTGACCACGAGCACGACCACGAGCATGACCATGGCCGTGGCTGTGGCTGTGGCCGCGAAGGTCGGTGAGGCGGCGCGGCGGGGGTAACGACTTACCCGGCGCAGGCTCTGACACGTGCGAGTCGCCAGATGCACAAGTCGGCCGACTATGGTCGAACGCTGGTACCAGAAGCACGTGTTCTGACGCCTTTGCTGGGTGCGGGCGAGCCGCCTCGAAGATTCGGCAGTGCCGCTTGGTACGTCTGCGGCGAGCACGTCGGTATCGGTGCGGACTGTCGGTCGCGGCGAGGTTGGGACCGCATCGTTCGTGCGTGCGTGCACGGCTTATGCGATGTCGCAGGTCAGGGAACTGCCATCCCCAGAATGGTCAAACCGTCGTACGGCTGAGGCGCAGGTTGATCCAGGTGTTTTTAAGCTGGTCATTCATCGCGGCTAGTGCGCTGACCGTTTACGTTCGCCGGGTTCGGTGACACGCCGGTCGTGGTGCGAACGTTCGAGTCCTGTCAGTTCCACTCTGGGGAGCGACGACTTCGCTCTCCAGAGTGGAACTGCTATGCCGGAACTCGTTCGAGCACGAAGACTGACCGATCACGAGGGCCAGCGGCTGCAACAGATCGCGCGCCGCGGCAAACACGACTCGATCCGGGTGCGCCGCGCCCTGATCATCATGGCCTCCGCGTCGGGAACCCCGGTCTCGGCGATCGCCAGGCTGGTCGCGGCACACGAAGACACCGTGCGCGATGTGATCCACGCGTTCAACGAGAAGGGTCTGGCCGCGCTGGACCCTCAGTGGGCGGGCGGCCGTCCCCGCCGGATCAGCAGTGACGACGAGGACTACATCGTCACGGCGGCCACCACCCGGCCGGAGAAACTTGCCTGCCCTTTCACCCACTGGAGCGTGCGCAAACTGGCCGCCTACCTGGCCGAGAACACCATGCACCCGGTACGGATCGGGCGCGAGCGGCTGCGAGTGATCCTGCGCGAGCACGAGATCACCTTCCAGCGCACCCGCACCTGGAAGGAGTCCCGTGACCCGGACAAGGACGCCAAACTCGACCGCACCGAGCAGGTCACCGCCGCGTTCCCGAACCGCTGCTTCGCCTTCGATCAGTTCGGACCCCTGCAGATCCGCCCCTGCCACGGCTCGTGCTGGGCCCGGCACAAACACCCCGACCGGCTGCCGGCCACCTACCACCGCACCCACGGCATCCGTTACTTCCACGGCTGCTACTCACTCGGCGACGACACACTGTGGGGCGTAACCCGGCTGCGCAAGGGCGCCGACCACACCCTGGCCGCACTCAAGACCATCCGCGCCGCCCGCCCGGACGGCGCCCCGATCTACGTGATCCTGGACAACCTGTCCGCGAACAAGACCCCGACCATCCGCACCTGGGCCAAACGTCACAAGGTCGAGCTGTGCCTGACCCCGACCAGCGCCTCCTGGGCCAACCCGATCGAGGCCCAGTTCGGACCCTTGCGCACCTTCGCGATCGGCAACTCCACCCATCCCAACCACACCGTGCTGGCCCGCAAACTGCAGGCTTACCTGCGCTGGCGCAACACCCACCACCGCCACCCCGACATCCTGGCCGCCCAACGCCGCGAACGCGCCCGCACCCGCACCCGCAGCGAGAAAGGACTGCGCTTTGGCGGACGCCCCATCACCACCGCAGCATGACAACAACCAGACCGGTGAACCTAAACGGTCAGCGCACTAGTTCGCGGGGCAGGTTTCCTCAGCCGAGTACAGCGACACGGAGGGAGCGATGAGTGACGTGATGAGCAACACCATTGCGGCCGTCGAGGCCAGACCGTCCTCGTCGCTGATCGATCAGGTTGAGTGCGGCTGGGCCGCGCTGGCTGCGGAGTTCATCGGTACGGCCATCCTGGTCTTCTCCGCCGTCGGCACGGCGATCTTCGCGGATGCCAACGCCGGTGTCGTGGGTATCGCACTGGCCTTCGGCGTGACGCTGCTCGCGCTCGTCTATGCGATCGGCGCAGTCTCGGGATGTCACGTCAACCCGGGATGACGCTCGGGATGGTGCTCGCTGGTCGGATGAAGCCGATCGCCGGCGCGCTCTACGCGATCATGTAGTTCGCCGGCGGCATCGCCGGCGCGCTGCTGCTGTATTGGGTATCGCACGCGGTCCGCGCACGCGTCGGCGGGCCGTTCAGCCGCAAATCCTTCGGCTCGAACGGATACGGCGCAAACTCCGACCTGGGAATCAGCACCGGGGGCGCGTTCCTCGTCGAGATCATCCTCACCGCGCTGCTCGTACTGGTGGTGCTGTCGGTCACCAGCGGTCCCGGCGTCAAGGGGCTGGAGGGTGTGGCGATCGGCTTCGCGTTTACCGCAATCCACCTGGTCGGCATCCCGCTGACCGGTATATCGGTCAACCCCGCCCGCCCGCTCGCTCGCTCGGGCCGGCCGCCTTCGCCGATAACAATGCACTGAGTCAGGTCTAGCTGTTCGTCGTGGCGCCCCTGGTCGGCTCGATTGTGGCTGTGGGCCTGCACTGGACCATCCGCGGTCGCCCGCAGGAGACGGGCACGCCGCGTAGCTGATCGAGGCCAGTAGCGGGGGCGGCGGGCATTTGCCGGTCCCGGGACGCTCATCGGTCGACTTCTCGGCTGACATGCTCCGGCCACTCGTCCAGGTCGATGATGCAGCGCACGACGTCACATGCTTGATCGAACAAGACTGTGTCGCGATTCGCGTAATGGTCGTGTTGGCCGTTCAGGAGTATGCAGCCGCCGGAACGGCCCTCGGCGCCCAGATCTACAGCGTGTTCGCCAGGATCGCCTTCGCTGATCATGAAAATCAGCAGTGTGCGGGCACCGTTTGTAAGGACTGCCAGCGAACGACCTGCGTCGTCATGAAACCAGGTCTCACATGTGCCGGAGGCGAGTCGACGCCTTATCAACTCCGTGGCGACTTGGCCCGAGCACGTGGAATCGGAGCCCTGTAAGCGCCAGTAGCTCGCCATCGGGCAACCTTACGGCAAGGTCGAAGTCTGAGATTGGGTGTGCGGTGGGCAGGGGTGGGTGGGTCGGACAGGTCGGATGGGTCAGTTGCGACCTGTGGCGGAGGGTGGTTCGGGATCGGGATCGGGGTGGGGGCCGATGCGGAGGGTGTTTCCGTCGGGGTCGACGATGGCGAAGGTGGTCGGGCCGTGGTGCGGCTCGACCGGCATGTCCAGGCAGTCCACGCCGTCGCCGGTCCAGGTGGCGCGCAGGGCGTCCGGGTCGGGGACTTTCAGGTAGCAACCCATGGAGTTGGCCATGGAGTCGATCGCTGGGTGTGGATATAGGTGGAGCTCCGCGTCGTGCCAGCTTAGACGGGCGTAGCCGACGGCGTGTTCGAGCACGTCGAAGCCGAGGTAGCGATAGTAGGCGAGCGAGCGCTCAAGGTCGCTGCTGGGCAGGATCGGCACTAGGGCGGCTCGGCGGGGCGGCATCGCGCTATTTAAGCGGGGGGCGCGCAGCCCGGATGGGGCTCTAACGGTCCTCTAACGCTTGGGGCTGGATTTCTCGCGCGGCTCTGACGGGTGGTGGTGGGTAGGGGCGCAGGGGTGCAGGTGGCTGATTGCGTGTGTGGTGGGGGCGTGGGGTGGGTGGACTGGGTGAGGGCGCGGGGGGACGACGAGTGTGCGGGGGTGGGGGTGGGGGTGGGGGTGGGGCGAGTGTGCGGTGCGCGTTGGTGGGCTAGTTCTATTCTTCGTACGCCGGTTGAATGAGTGGGGATGATTCGGGAATACCGGGTATTTCTTGGTGCCGAGTAGGCCATTGCTCGATGATGAGCCCGGATTGTCCTGGTCTACGTATCGCTCGTCCGGGCGATGTGCGGAGGATGGGTCTAGTCGGAGGGGGACGGCAGGAGTTCGTAGATCGGGTTGAAGATGGCGCGGTGGCCGCCGAGGGTGGTGATACGGCCTTCGGCGCGGATGTGGCGGCCGGGGGTGATGCCGG
Source organism: Actinocrinis sp. (assembly GCF_035946395.1). Classification (NCBI taxonomy): domain Bacteria; kingdom Bacillati; phylum Actinomycetota; class Actinomycetes; order Catenulisporales; family Actinospicaceae; genus Actinocrinis; species Actinocrinis sp. The sequence continues at coordinate 12,174 of NZ_DASYZI010000355.1, read as the reverse complement.
GGATCTCGCGGCGGCCCAGCCAGATGATCGCGACGTCGCCGGTGCCGTCCCACAACACCGCCTCCAGGGAGGCCACGCCCGCGCGGGGGCGGATGGTGACGGTGCGCAGGGTGCCGATGAGGCGCACCTTCTCGCGGTCGGCGCACTGGGCGATCGGCCGCGCTCCTTCGGCGGCGATGCGTTCCTGGAGCATTTCGGCGTGCAGTGTGTCGGGGTCGGCGGTCAGGCGGTCGAACAGACGGCGCAGGCCGCGGCGGCGCTTGCCGGGGCGGGAGTTCGGGTCGGGGTCGCCGCCGGCGGGCCGGGGGTCAGCGGACGGGCTGGCTGGTTGGGTCATCGTTGACTCCCACCTGAGGCGCCTTCGGCTGGGGTTGGGGTTGAGGCTGGGGTTGAGGCTGGGGCTTGGGATCGGGCTGAGGCCGGGGCCGTTGCCGGGGTTGAAGATGAAGCTGGAGTCGAGGCCGCGTCGGTGCGGGGCTGTTGCTGCTCGGCACCGGCGGAGCGCAGCTGGTACGGGACGCTGGCGACCACCACGCGCCGCTGGTAGAGCAGCCTGCCCTTCAGGCGCAGCGCGGACTGGTTGTGCAGCAGCTGCTCCCACCAGTGTCCGAGCACGTATTCCGGGATAAACACGGTCACGATATCGTTCGGGTTCTCGCTGCGCAGCCTTTTGACGTACTCGACCACGGGCCGGGTGACCTCGCGGAAGGGTGAGGCGATGATCGTGAGAGGGACTTGGATGTCGTGCTCCTCCCACTGCGCCTTGAGTGCTTGGGTTTCCCGCTCGTCCAGGTCCACGGTGACCGCTTCGAGCCGGGTGGGGCGGGTGGCCTTCGCGTAACCCAGTGCCCTGAGAGTCGGCAGGTGCAGCTTGGAGACCAGCACGACCGCGTGGTTGTTCGACGGGGGCACGATCTTGACCGCTCCGGGCGGGGTCAGTTCGGCGGCGACCGCGGAGTAGTGGCGCCGGATGCTGCGCATCAGCAGCCAGATGAGCGGCATCGCGACCACCACGATCCAGGCGCCCTTGGTGAACTTGGTGGCCAGCACGATCACCAGCACGGTCGCGGTGAACCCGGCGCCGATCGCGTTGATCACCCTTGAGCGCATCATGCGCCTGCGCCGGCCCTGGTCGGTGGTCTGCGGCAGCAGCCGGTTCCAGTGCCGGATCATGCCGGTCTGGCTGCACACGAAGGACACGAACACGCCGACGATGTACAGCTGGATCAGCCGGGTCGGCGACGCGTGGAAGGCCACCACGAGCAGGATCGCGAAGCCGGAGAGCAGCAGGATGCCGTTGGAGAACGCGAGCCGGTCGCCGCGGGTGTGCAGTTGCCGGGGCATGAACCCGTCGCGGGCCAGGATCGAGGCGAGCACCGGGAAGCCGTTGAACGCGGTGTTGGCGGCCAGCACCAGGATCAGCGCCGTGACGAACTGGAGCACGAAGAACATCGCCGAGCCGCCGAACACCGAGTGCGCCACCTGCGCGATCACCGTGCGCGGCGTGTTGCCGGCAGGCAGGCCGACGAGGTCGGAGGCGTCGGCGGCGTGCACGTGCCCGGCCAGCGCGAGCGCGGTGACCCCGGCGAACATCGAGACGGCGATCACGCCGAGCAGCGCGAGCGTGGTCGCCGCGTTCTTGCTCTTGGGCGGCTTGAACGCGGGCACCCCGTTGCTGATCGCCTCCACTCCGGTCAGCGCGGTACAGCCGGAGGAGAAAGCGCGCAGCAGCAGGAACAGCAGGGACAGCCCGCCGTAGCTGCCCGCGGCTTTGATCTGGTAGTTCGCGCTCTCGGCGACGAGGTGCTGGCCGGTGGCCAGCTTGAACACGCCCCAGATGATCATGACGGCGACCGAGGCGATGAAGAAATAGGTCGGGATCGCGAACGCGGCGCCGGACTCGCGCACCCCGCGCAGGTTCATCAGCGTGATCAGCGCGATGACGGCGACGGAGATCAGCACCAGGTGGGAGTTGAGCGAGGGAAAGGCGGAGGCGAGGTTCGCCACCCCGGAGGAGACGGAGACGGCGACGGTGAGGGTGTAGTCGACCATCAGCGCGCTGGCGACGGTCAGGCCGATCTTGGGGCCGAGGTTCGTGGTGGCCACCTCGTAGTCCCCGCCGCCGGACGGGTACGCGTGCACGTTCTGGCGGTAGGAGGCGACCACGACCAGCATCAGCACGCCGACCGCCCCGGCGACGTACCAGGTCAGGTGCAGCAGCGCGACTCCGCCCGCGGAGAGCACCAGCAGGATCTCCTCGGTCGCGTACGCCACCGAGGAGAGCGCGTCCGAGGCGAACACCGGCAGAGCGATCCTCTTCGGCAGCGTCGCCTCGCCCAGCATCTCGCTGCGCACCGGCACGCCGACTAGAACCCGCTTGAGTAACCCGATCGTCGATGACACGTCCGCATGCTAGGCCCCGGTGACGGTTGGTGGCGACCGAAACGACAGGGCGGGCGGGTGAACGCGAGAGCCCGGACACGTGTACCGTGTCCGGGCTCTGCGGTGGCGGGGTGCGTTTTATGCGGTGTAGTAGCCCTCGATGTCGGCGATGACCTGGATGGCGCCGGCGGAGTTGTTGTAGAACTCCAGGTTGCCGGTGAGCGGGACGACCACCGTGTTGCTGATCGCGTGGCCGGGCTGGAACGTGACGTCCGAGAGCGGCGGAACGGTCAGATCGGGCGAGAGCAGGGTCAGCGTGCCGCTGTGCTGCGCGCCGACCACGGTGATGTCGAGGACCACGGCGGTGGCCGTGTTCGGGATTCCGGCGATGCCAGGCAGGATCGCCACGCCGCCGGGGACCACTGTCTGGCCGCTGCCGCCCAGGCCGGTGCGAGTGTCGAGCACGCGCTGGGGGCCGAAGGGTTGGAAACCCGGGCCCGAGCTGGTGCTGGTCGCCGAGTAGTAGCCCTCGACGGCGACGGACAGGTTGATCGCGCCGGACGAGTTGTTGTGGAAGGTGACCTCGCCGTCGACGATGGGGACCACGGCCAGGTTGGAGACGGACTGGCCTGCGCTGAAGCTGGCGTTGGTCGCGTCGGGGCGCGTGTCGCCGTCGTAGACCGTCAGGCTTCCGGCGGCCTTGGGGTTGAGGGTGCTGACATTGAGCAGGACGGCTGTCACGCCGGACGTCGGCACGCCTCCGGTTCCCAGGATGTTGACGGAAGTCGTGCCGTCGGCCGGGATCCGCGCGGGCGGGCCGGATGGGATTGCGGTCTGGCTGTCGAGGATCTGCGTCGGGGTGAGCGTGGTCAGCTCAGAGCCCTTGTGCGTGTTCGCGTTGGTGTAGTAGCCGTCGATGTCGGCGGTGAGGTCGACCGCGCCGGCCGAGGCGTTGTAGAGGTCGATCTTGCCGTTGACGACGGGGACGACGGCCAGGTTGGTCGCGTTCCTGCCGGCACTGAAGCTGATGTCGCCGGCAACGGGCCGGGTCGTGCCGTCGCCGTAGCCTACGACGTAGCCGCCCGCATCCGGATTGATCGCGGTCAGGTCCACGGCGACGGCCGTCAGGCCGTCGCTTGGGACGCCGGCGGCTCCGCCCACCCTCAGCGACAGGGTGCTGTCTCCGGCGAGGCGCGCCGTCGGGGCGCCGACGCCGGTCAGGGTGTTGAGGATGCGCGACGGGGTCACCGGTACGAAGACGCTGTTGGCCGGAGGCGCCGGTGCGGCGGTCACGGTGTAGGCGCCGACGAGGTAGTTGGGCGATGAGGTGGGGACGGAGTAGTTCGCGTCGAGCATCACGTCGTAGAGGCCTGGCGTGACGGCGGAGGTGTCGAGGCGCACGGTCAGCCGTGTTCCGTCAGCGTTCACCGACACCGGCTGGGAGATCCAGTTGGTGGACACCGGATTTCCGCTGGTGGCGAGCATGACCTCGGTGCCGAGGTCGAGGTTCGTGCCGGTCACGGTGACTTCGTCCGAGTCGCCGGCCTGCTGGGCGGCCGGGCTGATCGCGCTGATCGTCGCCGGTCCCGGACGGCCGGTGCAGCCGAACTTGCACAGGCCCTGGATCGTGAAGCCCGTCGGGCTCTCGGCGCCGCCGTACAGGCTGACGATGAGGACGGCCTGGCCGGTCGCGCTACTCGTGAAGCAGTCCCCGAACCCGCTGCACACGGAGGCGTAGTACGTGCCCCAGTTCGCGAGGTTGTAGGTACCGAGCAGGGGGGTGGATGCCGGGGGCGAGGTCATGCCGACGACCGAGAAGTCCTCGTCCGGCTGGACGGGGATCGTTGCGCAGTAGGCGGTGGTGGACTCGGTGAGTGTCCCGCTGACGGGCGCCCAGCCGTTGACCGAGAGCTGGTGTGCCTGGCACTGCGCGGCAGGACCGGAGGCCGTGGCCAACCGCCAGGTGTCCAGGTGCGCCGCGACGGAGAAGCCGCCGTAGGCGAGGGTGTCCGTGATCACCTGGTAGTCGGTTGATCCGGTGAGCTGGCACAGGCGGCTGAACATGCAGAGGTTCGTGCCGCTGCCGTCGGTGACGATCAGGATCGCGCCCGCCGGATACGGTGCCAGTGTCCTGACGTCGAACCACATGTCGTCGGTCGCCGCGGCCGTGACCCGGTAGCAGGTCGTGTCGAGGGCCGAGTCGAGGGTGAAGCCGGTGGACGGCCCGCCGACGTCGGTCGACGCAGGGGTCGAGCATTGTGCGGACTGCGTGACGTCGCGGCGGACGAGCTCGTAGGTCTGGTTCTGGCCGGTGTTGCTGAGGATGGCGGTGTAGTTCACGCCGGCTTGGTACTTGCAGGTGCCCGTGGTGAAGATCAGGCAGTCCTGGGCGCCGGTGGGGTCGTCGATCGCGATCCCGCCGTCCTCCGTGTTCGTGGTGTCGGCGTAGTCGACCATCTCGCCGGTCGAGTGCTGCGAGGCGGGAATGCTCAGGCACGCGTAGTTCGAGACCGGGCTCGTCGTCGCGGTCGCGCCCCAGGATCCGCCGAAGCCGGACTGCGGCCAGGCCTGGCAGCCCGCCGTGGAGTCGGTCGCCTGGACGATCACCTTGTAGCCGGTCTGCGAGCCCTGAGACTCGGCGAGCAGGTGGAACGGGGCGGTGCCGGTCGGGGTGCAGGTGCCGCTGCTGTTGTACAGGTTGGTGCACTGCTGTGCGCCGGTGGAGTCGAGGATCAGCAGCGGGGCCTGGTAGCTGTTGAGAGCGACGCTCTCGTCGAACACGTAGGCCGACTTGCCGACGGCGGTCGGCAGGGTGAGGCAGACGACCTCGCCGACGCCGCTGAACTGCGCCGCGGCCGGGCCGGTGGCGAAGTCCGTGTCGCCGGTCGCGGTGCATCCGCGGCTCTCGTCGGCTGCGACGAAGGCCACTGCGAAGTCGTACGGCGCGAGCGGGTCCTCGAATTCGATGTAGTAGTAGTCACCCGCGCTCAGCTGGCAGAAGGGGCCCGAGTTGGTGCACGCGACGGTGCCGTCCGCGGCGTACAGGATTCCCTGGGCCGCCCCGCCCTGCCAGTTGGTCGCCGCGTAGACCTGGTATTCGCCCGCGGTGGTGACCGTCAGCTTGCGGCACTGGTTCACGGACGTGTCGTCCGGGGCCACGCCGTAAGCCTGCTGGGTCGCGGCTCCGCAATCGGTCTTGGCGGTGAGGTCGTTCAGGAGGAGCCCGTACGAGAACGCGGTGCCCTGAAAACCGTCGAGCAGAACGCGGTAGGGGCCGGTGCCCGTCAGCGCGCAGGTCTGGTAGTTGGCGAAGCAGATCTGAGCACCGGTCGAGTCGTAGACCGTCAGCAGCGTCTGAAGGTACGACGTGGTGTCGGTGGCCATGTTGCCCATGACCGTGTGCCCGCTCGGCACGTTCAGCGTGTAGCACGCGCCGACGGCGCCTGCCGCGATCGAGGCCTCCACCGGTGCGGCGGCGTAGGACGGGTCGATCGCGTTGCACGTCGTGTCGGAGAGCAGCGGCAGGTACGAGATCGTGTAGTTCGTGGACTGATTGGTGACCGCGACCGTGTAAGTGCCCGAAGCGGTCGTGGCGCACTGCGGGATCTGCCCGTAATAGTTCGCGGAGCAGGAGACGGCCGCGCCGGACGGATCAGTCACGGTGAAGGGCAGCTCGTTTCCGTTGACCGAGAGGACCTGAACGATCAGCAGGTCGGCGGGGTCGGCCAGGTTCACCGTGAAGGTGTCAGTGCCCGTGCTCGATGGCGCGCTGCACGGATAGACCACGTCCGGTGAGATCGCGCCGGAACACGTGCTGGACATGGAGCTGTGCGCGATGGCGCTCTTCGCCGCGGTGGCCCTGGCCTGGCTCAACGCGGTCTTGGAGACCGCCTTGGGCTGTGTGGGCGCGGTCGGCGGCGTCGGCTTGGTCCGTGGCTTCGGCACCGGCTTCGCGATGTTGACGGGCTTGGGCGCGGTCGCCTGCTGCGCAGTCGTGGGCTGATTTGTCGTGGATTGAGTCGTCGTGGGCTGAGTCGTTGCCGGCTTGCTCGCGGACGTCTGCGACGGCGTGGAAACCGCGGCCGACGCGGCGGTGGCCGGGACGAGCAGCGCCGCCGTCATGGCGACGACCACCCCGAGAGCTGAGAGAACCTGTTTCCGGCGCTGGATAATTGACAGCAGTACCCGCATATGCCCCTCCCGAAAGAACGATGCTCCACTCCATTTGTTCATGGCCCCGGAGAGCATCGAGGTCTGAAGCGCAGCGTAGCAATGCTCGAACGACTGTGCCGTGTGATCACCGTGTGTGAGCTGTATGAGAGTCATATGAAATGGATGCCGCTGCCAAGCAGCCACCGGCCCCGCGGAACAGAGCGGCGACGCGCGGCACGACGTGTCCGATCAGCCTCGTAGACTCTCACGCATGACCGCACCAGGAACCGATCACCAGGTGATCGACGCGGCGGACGTGCTGCGCCGCGTGTTCGGCTATGACTCGTTCCGGGGCGAACAGCAGGAGATCGTCGACCATGTCATCGGCGGGGGCGACGCGCTCGTCCTGATGCCGACCGGCGGCGGCAAGTCATTGTGTTACCAGATTCCGGCGCTGGTCCGAACGGGTGTCGGAGTGGTCGTCTCGCCGCTCATCGCGCTGATGCAGGACCAGGTCGACGCCCTGATGGCCGTCGGGGTGCGGGCCGGGTTCCTGAACTCGACCCAGGACCCCGACGAGCGCCGCCTCGTCGAGTCCGCGTTCCTCACCGGCGAGCTGGACCTGCTCTACCTCGCTCCCGAGCGGCTGCGGCTGGACTCGACGCAGCAGTTGCTGGACCGCGGCAAGGTCTCGCTGTTCGCGATCGACGAGGCGCACTGCGTCGCCCAGTGGGGGCATGACTTCCGGCCGGACTACCTCGGGCTCTCGGTGCTGCACGAGCGCTGGCCGCACGTGCCCCGGATCGCGCTGACCGCGACCGCCACCGAGGCGACGCACGCGGAGATCGCGCAGCGGCTGAACCTGGCGGACGCCCGGCACTTCGTGGCGAGCTTCGACCGCCCGAACATCCAGTACCGGATCGTGCCGAAGAACGAGCCGCAGCGGCAGCTGCTGGAACTGCTGCGCTCCGAGCACGCGGGCGACGCCGGCATCGTCTACTGCCTCTCCCGCGCGTCGACGGAGAAGATCGCGCAGTTCCTGGTGGACAACGGAATCCGGGCGCTGCCTTACCACGCCGGGCTCGACTCGCGCACCCGGGCCGCGAACCAGTCCCGTTTCCTGCGCGAGGACGGCCTGGTCATGGTCGCCACGATCGCGTTCGGCATGGGCATCGACAAGCCGGACGTACGGTTCGTCGCCCATCTCGACCTGCCGAAGTCCGTCGAGGGCTACTACCAGGAGACCGGCCGGGCGGGCCGGGACGGCCTGCCGTCGACCGCGTGGCTGGCGTACGGCCTCCAGGACGTCGTCCAGCAACGCAAGATGATCGCCGCCTCGGAGGGCGACGACGCCTTCCGCCGCGCCGCCACCGCACACCTCGACGCGATGCTGGCGCTTTGCGAGACGTTCGAGTGCCGCCGGGTGCGCCTGCTGGCCTACTTCGGCCAGCACGGTTCCACCTGCGGCAACTGCGACACGTGTCTGAACCCGCCGGAGTCGTGGGACGGCACGGTGGCCGCGCAGAAGCTGCTGTCCACGGTGTTCCGGCTCAAGTCCGAGCGACGGCAGCGGTTCGGCACCGGCCAGTCGATCGACATCCTGCTCGGCAGGAAGACGCCCAAGGTCGCCCAGTTCGACCACGACGCGCTGAGCGTGTTCGGCATCGGGACCGAGCTGAACGAGAGCGAGTGGCGCGGCGTGGCGCGGCAGCTGCTGGCCCAGGGGCTGCTGATGGTCGAGGGCGATTACAGCACCCTGGCACTCACCGAGGCCAGCGGCGCGGTGCTGCGCGGCGAGCACAAGGTCATGCTGCGCCACGAACCCAAGAGGCCTGAGAAGGCGGCGCGCACGGCGAAACCGGGCCGGCAGGCCGCCGTCGAGGAGCTGGCGGAACACGCCGTGCCGGTGTTCGAGCGGCTGCGCGCCTGGCGCGGCGCCACCGCCAAGGAGCAGGGCGTGCCCGCGTACGTCGTCTTCCACGACGCGACCCTGCGGCAGATCGCCGCGCAGGCCCCGACGACCCTGGCCGCGCTCGGCACGATCAGCGGCGTCGGCGAGAACAAGCTCGCCAAGTACGGCCAGCAGATCCTCGACACGCTTGCGGCGTGACGGGCGTGGCAGGCAGCACAATGGCGGTGATCGGTGCACGCTGATCAGTGTCTGCTGATCAGTGTCTGCTGATTGGTGTTTGCTGATCGGTGTCCGCGGGGATCTACAGGGAGGCCGGCGTTGATCGGGTTGCAGGGGCGGGTAACCGGGCGGATCGCTCCGGGTGTGGTCGGCGAGGTGATGGTGCAGGTGCGCGGGGGCACCGAGGCGTTCATGGCATACGCGGCCGAGGCCGGGGAACGGATCCCGGTCGGCACGATCGTGGTCGTGCTCGAATACCACCCGCCGCGCACCGTGTACGTTTCAGCGCTCTAACAGGATTCTTACGGCACCCCCCTCTCACCCTGATCCGGCGACAGGTGTACACCAGTGGGCGGGACCCGCGGCATGGGGCTGCGGTCCACCTTCGCAGGGGACAGTGCCGACTGTTCCCTCATCCAGGATTCGGGGAAGTGAGTCGAAGTGCCGACGGCACTCATCCTTTCGGGGATCATCGTGGCCGGCGTCGTCGTGGCGGTGGCCGTCTTCAAGGCGATGTGGCGGGTGGCGGAGCCGAACGAGGCGCTGCTGATCTCCGGCGCGCGCCACCGCATCGAGGGCGTCGACGAGGGCATGGGCTTCCGCATCGTCACCGGCCGCGGCACGCTCGTGCTGCCCGGGGTGCAGGCGGTCCGCAAGCTCTCGCTCGACCTGAACGAGGCGGACCTGTACGTGGACTGCGTCACCATCCAGGGTATCCCGGTGCAGATCAAGGGCGTGGTGATCTTCAAGGTCGGCGACGACCGGGTCTCCATCGCCAACGCCGCGCGCCGGTTCCTGGACCAGCAGGGCAACATGCACGTGCGGGTGCACAACATCCTGACCGGGCATCTGCGCTCCATCGTGGGCAACCTGACCGTGGAGGAGATGATCCGCGACCGCGAGCGGCTGACCGAGCAGACCCGGGCCACCTCCGGCCACGAGATGGAGAAGCTCGGGCTGACCATCGACTCGTTGCAGATCCAGGAGATCGAGGACCCCACCGGGTACATCAAGGCACTGGCCGCGCCGCACACCGCCGCGGTGCAGCGCGACGCGCGCATCGCCCAGGCCGCCGCCGATCGCGTCGCCACCGAGGCGGAGGCCGAGGCCAACGCGCGAAAGGCCGAAGCGATCCGCAACACCAACATCCAGCAGGCCGGCTACCAGGCCGAGGTCGACCAGGCCCAGGCCAAGGCGAAGATGGCGGGACCGCTCTCCGAGGCCGCCGCCCGGCAGGAAGTCGTCGTGCAGGAGACGCGCGTCGCAGAACTCGAAGCGCAGAAGCGTGAGCAGCAGTTGCAGGTCGACGTGCGCAAACCCGCCGACGCGAAGGCCTACGAGACGGTGACGCTCGCGCAGGCGCACCGCGAGGCCAAGGTGCACGAGGCGCAGGCCGAGGCGAAGGAGACCGAGCTGCGCGCCGTCGCCGAGGCCACCCGGATCAAGGCCGCCGCCGAGGCGGACGCCGCCGCGACGCGTGCCCGCGGCCTGGCCAGCGCCGAGTTCACCCGCGCGACCGGCGCCGCCGAGGCCGCCGCGGCTCAGGCCAGGGGACTGGCCGAGGCGGAGGCGGCGAAGGCGAGGGGACTGGCCGAGGCCGAAGCCGCCCGCGCGAAGGGCCTGGCCGAGGCGGACGCGATCAAGGCGCGCGCGGCCGCCCTGGCCGAGAACCAGGAGGCCGTCATCGCCCAGCAGCTGGCCGAGAACTGGCCCGCGATCGTGCACGCCGGCGCCCAGGCCTTCGCGGGCGTGGACCACATGGTCGTGCTCAACGGCGCCGACGGCGTCAACGACCTGCTCGCCAAGGCGCTGACCATGGGCGGCACCGGCCTCGGCCTGGCCCGCCAGCTGCTGTCGAGCATGAGCCCCGGCGCGCCGGAGCCGGACGCCGAGCCGGACGCGGCGACGGACGAGGCGCCGACCGGCAACCACTCGCGCGCGATCGAGATCAAGTAGGGCGGCGGCTGAAGTCCACTGTCGAAGTCCTCTGTCGCGCGGCTTCCCACCGGTCGGCGGGGAGCCGCGCGGCGGCGCCGGCGCGCGGTGCTGGATCAGCAGTCGAATGCCATGGTGAATCTCAGGCCGCTTGCCTGAAAAGCAGTACACGATCTCTCATCCGGAGCTATCCTCCAGGCGATCCCCACGAATCGGCTTGGAGAGTCCGTGAACGCGTGCGCTGAGAACGCTGAGCCGGTCTGCGGGGACCGGGGGTGACCGACGACGCCCTGCTTTCCTACGGTCAGCTGTCGGTGTGGCGGGACATTCGTGGTCTGCCGCGAGCCCGCTGGCACGAGGCCAACTTCGGGGCGCGGCTGCGGGTGCCAGCCGACGCCGAGTACACGCCGGCCGAAGTGACGGCCGCGGTTCGTGCGCTCGGCGTGCGGCACGAGTCGCTGCGTACCGTCTACGCCACGGCGGACCCGATGGCGCCGCGGCAACTCGTGCAGCCGCCCGGGGTCCTGGCGGACATCGACGTGGCAGTGGTCGAATGCGCCGAAGACCAGGTCAACATGCTGCTGTTCGGGCAGATGCAGCAGCCTTTCGACCTGTCCCGGGAGTGCAGCTGGCGCGCGCGGGTCGTCACGGACGGCGGGCGGCCGGCCGAGGTGCTGATCGTCCGGCACCACATCACCGCCGACGGCGGCAGCGACGCGTTCCTGGAGGCCGATCTGCGCGCCGTCCTGGAGGCCGGCGGCAAGGCCGCGCTGGACGCCGCCGAGCCCGCGCCGAACCCCGTCCCGCTCTCCGAATGGCAGCATTCGCCCGCGCGGGAACGGGGTCGCAGGTCGACGCGCAGCCACTGGGAGAAGATCTTCACGTCGGACCTCGTCTCGCTGCCGCGCATCGCCCCGGCCGGGCCGGGCGAGCAGGTGCTCCAGTGCATGATCCGGTCGCGGCGGGCGCACGAGTCCGCGCAGCGCCTCGCGACCCGGCTCGGCGTTCCGCTGCCCAGCGTCGTGCTGGCCGCCTACACCTGGAGTGTGGCGCGCGTGACGCAGACTCCTGTCGTGGTCGTCGATCTGATGTCCTCCAACCGTTTCCACCAGCAGTGGAGCGAGATAGTCAGTTCCATGAACCAGTGGGCCGCGGCGTCCTTCACGCTGCCGGAGCACTCCGCAGACGATCCGGCGACGCACTTCGTCGACTACGTAAGGCACGTGCAAGCACGCGGATTCGCGGCGTACCGGCACGGTATGTACGACGTCGACGAAATGGCGGATCTGCGCGAACGCACCTGGGCCCATGGGGACGAGCTCTACTCCGTGTGCGCCTTCAACTTCATCGACATGCCCATCCCGGCGACCCCGGTCACCGACGATCCGCCGGGCGGGGTCGAGACCGCGTGGGAGCAGCCGTTCCACAGCATCGGTCACCCCTGCTACCTGCGCGCGATCGACGAGGGTGCGCAGGCCCTGACCCTTCGCCTGCGCACCAAGCAGATCGCCGGAGCCACCGCGGAACGCGTACTGCGCGGAATGTACGAACTGCTCGTGGCGGCCGACGGCTGA
>NZ_DASYZI010000354.1:0-20932 GCF_035946395.1 Actinocrinis sp. | reverse complement strand
CAGCCCGCGCAACGGCTCGTCCGCCGCGCCGAGCAGTGGGCCGGCCGCTACGAGGTGGCCGTCGGCATGCAACTGCGCGAGGTAGGCCATGTGCGCATCCTGGAGCGCCGCTTCGGCCTCGTCGCCGAGCACGGGCGCGTCGTCCCTGAGCACCAGCAGGGCGACGGTGATTCGATCGAAGTCCATACCCGAAGGCTAACGGCGGGCTCCGACGCGATCGCACAGTGACGCAGTGACGCATCCCGACGAGCGACGCGAACTCCCGCCCCTTCCATCCAGCGGCGGGCTCTGACGCGGTGACGTAGTGTCGCCGCGGCGTACCGGCCCGTACTGACCGGCACGCTGCGGCGACAGCGTCAGTGCGTCAGCAGCACAGGCTGCCTTGCGCCGTACAGGCGGTGCGCGCGAAGCAGGAGAGGCGGGTGATCGCCCGTCCGGGCGCGGCGATGTCGGCTTCGGCGAACTTGCCCGCGGTGTAGAGCGGGCCGGCCGGGCTGTCCACGTCCGTGCCGCTGCGCCAGCGTGCGGCGACCGTCTCGGTGCTCTCGTGCGTAAACGTGTGCAAGGGTGCCTCCCCAAAAAGCGGAATGGAGGGCCGCGCCGGACGACGCCCGGCGTATAAGGGCTCTTTTTACCTATAGCGCCGAGTGTCCGGTTCGCCAAGGGTCAGCGGCGAGGGCAGGGCGCTGTCACCGTGCATGCGCAGGAGCTGGTACGCGACTCCGCCGAGACCGCCGAGCAGGCCCGGCGAGAACGCGTCGCGGGCCATCCCGCTCACCGGGCCGTTGGTCTCCACGCTGCCGAGAATGCGTGCGTCGAGTTCGGCACGCCCGGCCTCGGGTGTGGTCGCCGCGACCACTTCCCAGCCGCCGAGATCCCCATGGCACAGCGTGTGATTCCAGCCGAAGCCCTGCCGCGCGGTCGCCGCCACGGCACGGTCGAGCACCGGCCGGCGCGGCGCCGGCCAACCGCGCCGCTCCAGGTCCGCGGCGGCGAGCCCGATGCCCACGGCGCCGTGGCACCACGCGGCCACCGTCTGCCCCGGCTCGCGCAGATCGAGCCACCCCGCCTGGCCCTCGTCCCACAGCGCCTCTTCGAACGCGAACGCCTCCTGCGCGACGTCGGCGTACTGCTGCGTGCCGGTCGCGAGTGCCAACCTGGCCAGGGCCCAGCCGATCCCGGTCGCGCCGTGTGCGAACCCTCCCATGCCGCGCGGCCAGCGCGTGCAGACCCAGTACGCGCGCCCGTCACGCCGCCGCGCCCGCTCGACGAGCCGGTCGCCGGCAACGGCCGCCTGACGCAGCCAGCGCTTCTCTCCGGCGGCCTCGGCCAGCAGCAACAGGGGCACGATCGCGCCCGACGAGCCGACGAGCAGGTCGTTCTCCTCGTCTTCGGCGACGGCTTCTTCCAGCACGCCGGCGGCCAACGCCGCGGCGCGATCCACGCCGTCGGGCGCCGCGCCCAGATGATGCAGCGTCAGCCAGCTCCACATCTGCGATCCGAGCCCCAGGTAGCCGCCCGGCGGCGCCGGGCGCAACCGCAGTTCGCTCGTGCGATTCCGGTCGGCGAAGTCCTCGGCGGCGCGGATGGTGCGCAGCGTCGCGTCCAGCAGCGGCGCGAGGCCGTCCACCGGATCCGCCCTGCCCGCCGCGGTTTCGTGCCGGTACGCCGCGAGCAGCACGGCGACACCGGCCAGTCCGCCGTACATGTCCTGCCCGAGCGGCTGCACACCCCACCCGGTCAGGTCGAGCACGGGCGCGATCCACGTCACCGTGCCGTCCTCGGCGTGCAGCGCACTGTCACGCACGCGTGTCAGAAGATCCGCGGCCAGCGTACGGCGGCGCCGGTCCAAGTCGGCGGTGCCGAGCGGGCCGGACAACATCTGCGCTCCGCCGGAGGGCGCACCCTCGTTGAGGTACGCGGTGACCAGCGCGGCCCCGATGACACGACGGTCCAGTTCCGCGTCCACACCGCGCCAGCGCGCGAGCACCTCGGCCACCAGATCGCGTTCGGGCAGCCAGCCGAGACCGGCCGGGCCGGTCAGCCGCCCGCGCGTCGGCGTGGTCGCGAAGTACGGGACGTCGCCGACGAGCAGTTCGGCCACTTCGGCCTCGACCACGCGCGGGTCGTCCGGCGCCCCCGGCAGCGACTCGGCCATCTTCGTCATCAGCAGCGCCGCGCGATCGACGGCGGTCTGCGGATCGTGCAGCGAGACCGGGTGCCACAGCATCCTGCCGATCTCGGCGTACGTCTCGGTACCGCGCAACACGGCACGCACCTGGCAGTGTGCGAACCGCGCGACCAGCGGAGCCAGCACGCCGTCGCGATCCATGGCCCGCAGCCGCTCGCTCGCCTCGCCGTACCCGTCCAGGACCCGGTTCCAGTACGCGGCGAGCGACGGCTGCTCGCTCGGATGGCTGGCGACGACGCCACCGACGCCGACCGGCTGCGAACCGATCCGCGCCCGGTCGGTGCCGCCGTCGAGCAGCACCGGACGTTCGGCGACGGGCTGCTGCCCCGGCAGGGAGCCGACCGCGGAGGAGTCCACGCCGCGCCAGCCCAGCGCGATTCCGCGGTTGGGCAGGATGCCGGTGCGCAGGACCGTTCCCTCGACCAGCGCGGCCGCCCGGTCCACCGCGAGACCGAGACCGGAGGGCGGCGGCGGCAGGACCGGGGTGAACAGGGTTTCGCAGTCCACGACGACCGGCACCGGGCCGTTCGCGATGACGTTCTCCGCGTGCAGGTCGCTGCCGCCCAGCAACTGCATCAGCGCGAGCCAGTGCCCGATCCCGCGGTAGAAGCGCGCGAGCTGCGCATCGTCCTCGCAGTACCGATGCTCCGCGTACTGTGCCCACCCGTATTCCGACCCGTGGCCGGCATGTCCGCCGCCTGCGTCCCGGGCGACCACCACCGCCGGAACGCGAATCCGCTCCGGTTCGTCGCCGAAGACCTCCCTCAGCACGCCGTCCAGCACCCGGTCGACCTGGACCGAGCGCGGCTTGTACACCGCCTGTCCACCGGCGAACCGCAGCAGCACGACGCTCTGCCCGCCACGGTGGCTGTCTCCGGCCCCGAACCGCGCCTCCACCAGATCCCCGAGAGCGCCGCCCCCGCCTGCTGCGGCTTCGTCCCCGCGTTCCGCTGCCGCCGCCAGAGCAGTCAGCGCGCTGCGATCGGCGGCCAACCGCCGCCCCAGCGCCAGTGCCGCCGCGCGCCGATTCGCCAGCATCGCGTCAACGCGCCCCAGCATCGTGGGGTAGTGCACGGCCAGCGATTCCCAGTACCGCCTGCTCGCCGACATGGCGATGAACTCGGCCCACCGGCCCTCAGAGTCCTGCGCGTACAGTTGCCCGGACTCGCGCGCCGCGTTCAGCTCAAGCACCAGCGTGCGGCACAGCTTGCGGTGCGCGGTCTCGTAGAGCGCCGCGCCGGCGCCCTGCCGTATCGCCTCCCGCTCCGCAGCGCCCAATCCGGGCACTGACGCCAGGTCGGCGGCGAGCCCGTCTAGGACCGGCTCGACCAGACACGCCAACGACTCGGTGAAATCGCTCCCTGTGACGCCGGGTCCCGGTTGAATCATGCCTCTTCCATACCCGCGCAGCGCGGCCGGTTACCCTGGCGCCGCGCGGTGCAATAGGCTGGATCCAGGGCCGAACACCCCGCGTTGGCGCGTCCTGCGATGGTACGGTGACTGAATTCACGGTAACGCGCCGATGTCGGGGAGGAAAACACGTGGTCGGTGGCGCAGCCGGAACGCAAACGAGTCAGCGCCCTGTGAAAGTCGCCGGGTGGACGCCGGCCGTCCCGCGCACCAATCGCGGCGTGCTGCGGGGGCTGCTCGGCGCGTGCCTGGCGCTCACGGTGGTGTTCGGTGTCGTCGGGGGCGTGGCGATCGCGTCCCGCTCATCGGCGACGAACCAGTTCGCCGCGCAGGCCGAGCCCTTGGCCGTCGATTTGCAGCAGCTGTACACGGCGCTCGACGACGCGGACGCCACGGCCGCCGCCGCGTACCTGTCCGGCAGCGTGATCGGCACTGCGCTGCGCGACGAGTACGACTCCGACATCGCGCGTGCCGAGTCGTCGCTGGCGTCGGCGCAGCGCGCGGTCGGCGGCGGCAACGACGCGGTCTCCACGCAGCTCGCGGTGATCGCCGCGCAGATTCCGGTCTACACCGCGCTGGTGGCCACGGCCCAGGCCGACAACCGCCTGGTGAGCACGCCGCAGCCGATCGGCACGGCGTACCTGCGCGAGGCTTCGACGCTGATGCGCTCCACGCTGCTGCCCGACACGCTCGCCGCCTATCGCGCCGAGCTGTCCACCGTGAGCACGATCAAGGCCGGGGCGACCGGTGTGCCGTGGTTGCTGACGTTCTGGCTGGTGATCACTCTGGCGCTGCTCGTCGCGGCGCAGCGGCAGATCGCCCGGCGCACCCACCGGGTCTTCAACCCCGGTCTCCTCGCCGCCACCGGCGTACTGGCCGTCGCGACGGTGTGGACGCTCGCGGCCCTCGGGGCGCACCGCTCCGATCTCGACAACGCACGCGACCAGGCGACCCGCGTCCAGACGCTCGCCACCGTGGCGGACGCCGCGATCCAGGCCCACGCCGACGAGGCGTTGATGCTCATCGCGCACGGCAGCGACAACGGCGCCTACGCAGACGACTTCACCGCGCAGCTGAAGACCGCGACGACCGCTCTCCAGTCCGGCGGCGCCGGTACGAGCACGTCAAAGCTCGCCGATGTCGCCGCGCGTCTGCTCGGCTGGTCGAAGGCGGACGGCCAGGTGCGCAGCGCGGTCGCCGCCGGTGACTACCGGTCCGCCGTCGCCACGGCGCTCGGCACGGGATCCACCGACGCCGCAGGCATCGCGGACAACTTGAACGCGGAGATGACCAACTCGCAGCACGCCTTCGCCGACGACTCGAACAGCGCGGCATCCGCGCTCGACGGACTGCTGGCCGGCCTGGTCGCCGCCGGGATCCTGGCCGCGGCCGCCGCGGGCTACGGCGTCAACCGGCGGCTGGCGGAGTACCGGTGACGAGCGGCAGGCGCGCAATGAAAGAGAGGACCGTGGCCCCCACCAGGCTGGCGATCACACTGGTCGCCGTGTTGCTGACCGCCGCGTGCGCCATCGGCGGCGCCCCGCTCGTCGTCATCGGCCAGAACGTGCCCGCGCCGCCGCCCCTCCCGGCCGGTGTGTCGACGTACGCCGCGCCGACCGCCTCCCCCGGCGCCGCGGCGCCGCAGGGCTGCGACCCCGTCGCCTCGTACCGTCCCCCTGCGGCAATGCCCGCGCCGGGCACCATGCCGTTCAACTCGACCATGGCCCATATCTACGCGCGCGGCAAGCTGATCGTGGGCGTCGACGAGAACACGTACCTGTTCGGCTACCTCAACGCGAGCGACGGGCAGGTCGAAGGGTTCGACATCGACATCGCCTCCGCCGTCGCCACGGCCATCTTCGGCAGCGCCGCCGGGCACCTCCAGCTCAAGGTCATCGGCAACGACCAGCGCATCCCGGACCTGAAGAACAATTCGGTGGACCTGGTCGCCGACACCATGACCGAGAACTGCGCCCGCTGGCAGCAGATCGACTTCTCCACCGAGTACTACGCCGCCACTCAGCGGGTCCTGGTCGACAAGGACACCACGTACCAGTCGCTGGCCGACCTGGGCGGCAAGAAGGTGTGCGCGCAGTCCGGCTCGACGTCGATCGCCACGGTCGCGCGCGCCTCCTCGCACCCCGTCCCGATCGCCGCGCCGGGCATCACCGACTGCCTGATCCTGTTGCAGGAAGGCGAGGTCGACGCCATCTCCACCGATGACGCGATCCTGGCCGGCCTCGCCGCCCAAGACCCCCAGACGCACATCGTCGGGCCGGCCCTGGAGGCCGAGCCCTACGGCATCGGCGTCTCCCAGGGCAACCAGGATCTGGTGCGTTTCGTCAACGGGGTGCTGGACCAGCTGCGTGCCGACGGAGGCTGGGCCGCGCTCTACACGAAGTGGCCCGGCCGGCTCGGCGGCACCGCTCCCCCGCCCCCAGCCGCCGTCTATCGCGACTGAGACTTGAGACTGAGGTGACGCGCAGGGCGGCGCTGAAGTGATCGAAGCCACGTCGGTCAGCCCGGGGAACAGCCCCTACCGGCCAGTATCGTGACGTCGTGGCCGATGACATCTGGGCCGACCTGGCCGACCGCTTCGCCGACGGGGCCTACGCCTCCGTGAAGGGGCGGGTGCGCACGTACGTGATGCACCGGCAACTGCTGGAGCATCTGCCGCCGCCTCCTGCCTCAGTGCTCGACGTCGGCGGCGGCGCGGGCCACCAGTCCTTTCCGCTGGCCCAAGCCGGTTACGACGTGACGTTGCTCGACCCGTCGCCCGCGATGCTCGGCAAGGCGCGGCAGCGGCTCCAGCGGTTGCCCGCCGAGGTCCAGCGGCGAGTGACGTTCGTGCAGGCCGACGGCGAGAACGCCGACGAGGCGGTGCACGGCCGGCGTTTCGACGCCGTGTTGTGCCATGGCGTCCTCGGGTACCTCGAACGGCCCGGCCCGGTGGTCGACCAGTTGTGTCAGTGCGCTGCCGCCGGTGGCATCGTCTCGATCATGGCGGGCAACGCCGACGCCGCAGCGGTGCGCCCGGCCCTCGAACGGCGCTGGGACGACGCTTTGGCGTCGTTCGACGCCAAGCGCGAGATCGGCGTGTTGGGCCTGCCCACTCAGGCCCACACGGTCGACGAGCTCAGCGATCTCCTGCGCGGTCGCGGCGTGGATCCGCTGCGCTGGTACGGAGTCTGGCTGTTCGTCGACTGGCTCGATTTCAGCGGAGCCGACCTGGACCCCCGCGACGAGAAGCAACTGACGGCCGCGGCCGCCGTCGAACTCGAAGCCGGCCGCCGAGATCCGTACCGCCGGCTCAGCCGCGTCTTCCACCTCGTGGGCCGCAAAACAGCAAACTGACCAGACGGCCACGACCGGGCACCGTGACCGTCCCCGGCCGCCTCGCCGATCATTAAAACAGCCCTCTTATTGATCGGTCGGCAGGCGACGATCCCCGAGGCCGAAAGGGATACGACTCGCCTCTCGCCTCTTACCTTTGTTCGTACTCTCCCATTCGCACAAAGTTGAACCTTTCACTACCCTTGCGCGCACATCCGGGCCTGACCTGCGAGACCCGCCCACCCGGCGCACGACTCGTGGCTACGCACGCTACCCCGCCGTACTTTGACGCCGTCATCACCTACGGAAGGAGGTCCTGCCATGGCCTGGAACAGGAGGGCGGCCGGCCTGGCGACAGCCGTGCTGGTCAGCGGCGCCTTGGTGGCTCTGGCGCCGTCGGGCGCGCAGGCGGCCACCACGCAGCTGTGCCAGATGCAGAGCGCGCCGGTGGCCGGCGGCGTGTACAACGTGCAGAACAACGAGTGGGGCTCCGGCGCGTCCGAATGCATCACCACGACCGGCAGCGCCGGCTTCACGATCGCCAACTCGGCGATCAACAACGCGACCAACGGCGCGCCCGGCGGTTACCCGTCCATCTACCAGGGCTGCCACTGGGGCACCTGCACCTCCGGCGGGCTGACGGCGACCCCGGTCCCGGTCTCCAGCCTGACCGGCGGCGGCAAGGTCACCACGAGCTGGAGCACCAGCCAGCCCGGCACCGGCGCCTACGACGTCGCGTACGACATCTGGTTCAACCAGACGCCCACCACGACCGGGCAGCCCAACGGCACCGAGCTGATGGTCTGGCTCAACCACAACGGCCCCGTCCAGCCGTTCGGCTCGCAGGTCGCCAGCAACGTCAGTATCGGCGGCCGCAGCTACAACGTGTGGGAGGGCTCGCAGGGCTCCTTCGACACGGTGTCCTACACGATGACCACCGGCACCACGTCGGTCAGCGGCCTCGACCTCGGCCCGCTCGCGCAGGACGCGGTCAGCCGCGGCTACACGAAGAGCTCGTGGTACCTCATCGATGTCGAGGCGGGCTTCGAGCTCTGGCAGGGCGGCGGCGGCCTGGCCACCAACTCCTTCGGGGTGAACATCAACGGCTCCGCGCCCGCCCCGGCGTCCTGCTCGGCGGCCTACTCGATCCCGTCGTCCTGGTCCGGCGGCTTCCAGGGGCAGGTCACCATCACCGACACCGGCAACAGCCCGGTGAACGGCTGGACGCTGACCTGGACGTTCCCCGGCAGCCAGCAGATCACCAGCCTCTGGAACGGGACCTTCACGCAGTCCGGCGCGAACGTCACCGTGACCAACACCCCTTACGACGGGACGATCCAACCCGGAGCCTCGGTCTCAGTGGGCTTCAACGCCAACGGGTCCAGCGGCTCACCGTCCAGCGTGACCTGTAAGTGATCCGCAGGCACATACCACGGCCCCGGTTCCGGCGTTCGGGCTGGAACCGGGGCCGTCTGGCCGGCGTTTAGGGCATGTTTGAGAGCCGGACCAGGTCAGTACGGATCAGGCCACTGCGGATCAGGCCAGTACGAATCAGGTCAGGGCCGGATCATGAGTGCCAGGTGTCGTTGAAGGTGATCGAGCCCGACGAGCCCGTCGTGTAGAAGCGGTTGTTGCCGCTTTCCCAGGTGACTGTTCCGCTCCCGTCGATCTTGATGTACTTGTACTCGAAGTAAGTGTTCGTCGGCACGCTGATCGCTGCGGTCCAGTAGGGGTAGTTCTGCGAGGAGAGCGCGACGGCGTTCGCCGTGTTCCAGCTGCCGAGCGCCGGGATCGAACCGACGAGGTAAACGTTCTGGCCGTAGACCGTCGTCACGTTCGCGTTGACGTTGACCGTGAACGTCGTCGCGGGCGCCGAGGGCACCCGGCTGTTGCGGTCGATCGCGACCGCGTCGGTCGCCGGTACCGTGACCGTCGCGCGGTTGCCGGAGACGGACACGGTCGGACCCGTGCACGTCGTGCCGGACACCGAGCCGTGGATGATGTCGCAGTACGTTCCGTCGGGTAGGCCAGTGGTGAAGGTGCGCGTCTGCGAGGACGACTCGTTGTTGAGTGCGATCCAGGCGTCGGGGCCGCGGGAGAACGCGATCAGGTTCGTGCCGTCGGTGTACCAGTTGGCCACCGGGTCGTTGTTCGTCAGCGCCAGGTTGTGCCAGCCGACCATGTTCGCCACGCCCGTGATCCGGTCGGTGCAGTACCAGCCGCTGGAGCAGTTGGTGTTGGTCACGTATCCGTTGCCGTCCGCGGGCGGCGAGTCGTTGGTGTTGTTCCAGGTGAAGCTCCCGTACACCTGCGGCGTCCCGAAGCCCCAGGCGAGCAGGAACTCGGTCGCCAGCGGGTAGACGGCGCCGTTCTTGTAGCTGAGGTTCGAACCGTCGCGCTCGGTGTCGTGGTTGTTCACGAAGGTGGACGAGTACGCGCCCGGGATCAGGCTCCACGAGGCGAAGCCGCCGAAGTTGGCGAGGGCGCCGCCGCTGGTGAACTGGGTGTGGATCGCGTCGGCGTAGTCGAAGCCGATCAGGCTGCCGGTGTTCTCGAAGGAGTCCGGCTGCAATGCGGTGTTCGTACTACCGAGCGCCACCTCCTGGACGATGTAGACCGGCTGGCCGGTCGTCGTGTCCTTGTTCAGCATCCCTTCGAGGGCGGCCAGGTCGGTGTGGCCGATGTGCTTCGCGGCGTCGAGCCGGAAGCCGTCCACGCCGTAGCCGATCAGCTTGTTGAGGTAGGCGGCCTCGGTGTTGCGCACGTACGTGGACTCGGTGCGCAGGTCCGGCAGCGAGTCGAGTTCGCACTCGGTGACCTGCTGGTAGTTGTTCCAGTCGGTGATCTGGTTCGAGGAGACCGGGCAGTCGTTCGGGTAGTTGTGGAAGTCCGCCGACGAGTACACCGGGTACGACGACCCGGGCGTGTAGCTCACGCCCCCGTAGCTCGTGTCGTTGCCGTCCTGCCTGGCCATGTGGTTCATCACGGCGTCGACGTACACCTTCACGCCCGCGTGGTGGCACGCGGTGACCATCGCCTGGAACTGTGCGTCGTTACCCATGCGGCTGGTCAGGTTGTAGTCGACCGGCTGGTAGATCTCCCACCAGGGATGCCCGTCCGCCGCATCGGTCATCGAGTCCTCGGGTGGGGCGACCTGGACGGCCCCGTACCCGTCCGGCCCGAGGACGTTCGTGCACTCCGATGAGACCGAGGTCCAGTTCCACATGAACAGGTTGGCGGTGACGTCCTTCGACAGCGTGGCGGCGTGCGCGGGCGCGGCGCTCACGAGGCCGAGGGGGACGGCCGTCGCGGCGACCATTGCAGCGGCGACGACGAGAGACCTACCGGGGTGACGGCGCATCATCCATCGCTCCATCTCAGCGCCCTATGGCGCTGGCAGATGCCTCATACAGGACGTGCTGGTGACGGTACATCGCGATAAGGCGGCCGAAAAGCGGCAAACGGATACACGGACCCGCGGGCCGCTGCCGGGGTCATTCCTCACCGGAGAAGCGTTCCCAGGCGGACTGGCGGCTGATCTGCAAGGCCTGCCCGATCCGCGCCCAGGTCGTCCCGCGCCGCCGCAGTTCCTGCACCCAGTCGCGCAGACTGCTCTCGACCTGGTCCACGACCAGCGCCATGCGCGGAAGCCGGTCGAGCATCTCCTGGTCGGAGAGGATCTCCCACTCGGGCAGTCGCGGGCTGTGGGTCGTGCCCAGGTGCTCGGTGATGATCGAGTCGGCCAGGGCGACGCACTCGTCGCAGATGTAGACGCCCGGACCGGCGACCACCTTCTTCACCTCGGTGTGCGGCTTCGAGCAGAAGGAGCAGCGCACCGGTTCCTGCTGCGCCGCCGGCGTCGTCGGGTCGGGCATCGCAGCCTCCTGTAGGATCGATTCCGTCAGGCCGATCCTGACAATCCGTCACGATAACGTGTCAGGATCAGCCTGACAAGCCAGACTCCAGCACCTGGCTCACCAGCGGCACTCCGCGAGAGCGCTACGAGCGGCAGATGAAAGATCAGCGACAACCATGATCATGGTGGGTCCGACTGGAGCCGGGAGTACGCCTTCGCTTATGCCAGGCGCTCAGCGATGCGAGTTGGATGCCTGGCGCTGGCGAGCAGCGAGCGCTTCCTTGATGATCGTCAGATAATTGGGGTGTGCCAGATCGAGAAGATCCAATGTGCCGGGATCGAACCAGCCGATCGCTTCGTGTTCGGCGGGGGCGGTGTTCTTCGGTTCACCGCTCCAGCCCTCGACAAGCCATATCGCGATCTCGGCATCCTTGGTGACGACGGTCGTCAGCCGGGGCCCGAGCGGCTCGCTCAGACGGATGCCGACCTCCTCGCGCGCTTCGCGCACGAGCGCCTTCGCAGCGGACTCTCCAGGCTCGACGTGACCACCCACCAAGTCCCACTTGCGCGGATACCAAGCACGGCCGGCGCTTCTGAGGCACATCAGTACGCGGTCGCCGTCGACGACTACGCCGGCGACCAGCTGCAACGGGCCGACGCGACCGCTTGCGCTTGTCATGTGCACCAGTATGGCGGACGGGGCCGCACGGTCCCGAACCACGTCAGCGACACCATCGACGCAATCCTGTAACAGCGGGCAATTGGCATAATTTGATACGCTAAGCCGCACCGAATCGAATTAGCTCGACGTGATCGGTGTCTCCGGCGGCCTGCGCGCGGGGAGTTGGTATATGACGTCGAGATGAGACTCGATGAAGCATATGCATCCGACGCGGCGATTGTGCCGGAAGTATATCTTCGAGAAGCGATCGTGTTTGTACTCGTCACCGGATTCGATCTGAAGCGTGTTCCTGAGCTGCCCGGTTATGTACTGATTGATCCAGAGGCATTCGCCGTTCTTTTGCTGCAACATCGTCGGATGGTGTGTTTGGTTGGGCCTTGTGCCCTGGATCGCGGGCTTCGGGTGGTAGAGGATTTTTCCGGTGAGATCCATGGCGCACACGGTGATATCCCACGGAAACCTGGCGCGCGATCCGCTCCTCATCTCCCCGGAGTTGAATTCCTCCTGATAGGCGGCCAGCCTATCTATGAGGGCACGCTGCGTCCTGATGCTCAACACATCGTCGAAGAAGTCGTGAACATCCGACTCACGCTCCTGCCAGCGGGTGTTGATCTTGTCCAGGATGGCCGCCCCGGTTCCATTCGCCCCGAGGAGCGCGAGGAGCTCGACCTGGGCTTCCTTATTCGACTCCTTGACAAGCCTGAGGAATCGTTCGCTATCCGTGAAGGCGCCGACCGTTATCGTTCCGACGATGAGAAGCGTGATGACCGGAACCCTGTCCTTCAGCCAGGGAAAGTGATCGAGTGAGCCCGTGAAATCGAGGACGGATATCGATACGGAAACGAGTAGCGCGGCAGCGAGCATGAGCTTGTCGAGTGCCGACCTGGTCTTCATAGTATGCCCCCATTGATGCCCATGCCCGATCAGTCCGTGAGGTTGAAGTTGCTGCGCGTACGCTCTAGTAGGTCGGCGTATGCCATGTCCAGCTCACGTGTCAGCGGCGTGTCTGGCCAGTGTGCGTTTTCCGGCGGCTGCGGCAGGAGCAGCCCAAGACCGCTGCTCTCGCGGATCTTCCGGTGAATATAGATTCTCTGCGGATCGTTCAGCGGCCGACGAAATCCGTCGACCATCCTGCCTTCCGGATCATCGCCGAATCTGATTTTCCAGTCGATCATCTCCGGCCGGAAGTCGAGGCCCAGCCTCTCGCAAAGCGTGTGCAGCAACCTGGCGGCCCGGTCGCTGTCCTGAAGATCATCGTATGTCGCCAGATAGGTGGTGGCCGGTGAAATCGAGCTTATGTGCTCAAACAGCTCCCTGAAATACGAGACCGCCAAATGGAGCATTCCAAGACTGCCCCAGCCGACGGGGATCCCATGATCGCGCGTTATTCCCGCCCAGGCCGATCTCACTTCCGGGTCGCTCGTGGTCTGAAGCCACGTCGTCATGGCCTGCCACGAGGACCAGATATCACGTGGTTCGCGCACGAGGAAGAGATGATGCAACTCCCGTATGAACCGCGGCCTCTCGACTCCGACAGGATAGATCGGGATCGTGCACAGTTCCGGCGTGTACTGGCCGATACTCTGCTTGATGACTCGCACCCTGGTCGTCGTACTGAGCGGATCCTGATAGAAGTGGGAGAAGTCCGCCACCCCAGTCGATTCGAAAGTGTATTTGCCGGGATCTTTGAAGAGCTCGACATGAGGGTGGTTCAGCAACGAGTGCGCGAGTGCGGTGGTTCCGCTGCGGTTGACTCCGACGATGACGAGTGTGGGTGTCACGGCAAGTGACCTCATGTAGGCCTTCTTCGCTCGTCATACATCCTGTTGTGCAGCTTCATACGACTATGCCAGAGCCCTGGCCTCGATCACCGGCAAAGGCACAGACTCGGTTGTGGATTGCGCTTTCGGGAGATCTACGTCTGCGACGCCGCGGATTCGGATTTGGCCAGGCGGGTTTGGACGCGGTCGGCGTCGGGTCGCAGGGCGAGGCGATCGAAGATGTCCAGGGCTTGTTCGAGGTGTGCGGTACCGGCCTGTATGTCGCCCGCGTACAGGTGACACTCGCCGATGCCTTCCAGCGCACGGGCCTCCTCGTCGAAATTGTGAGTCTGGCGGGCCAGGTCCAATGCGTCCCGGTGCAGGGCCTCGGCACGGGTGTGCTCGCCGGTCTCGGCGAGCAGCGCGGCATAGAGGTTCAGCATCGGTGCCTCGTTCCCGCGGGCGCCGATACGCCGGCACAGGTCCAGGGCCTCTTCAAGATCGCGAGCCGCGCCGGCGTAGTCACCGGTCGCCCGTCGCAGGTTGCCCAGCTGGCCCAGGATCGTGACCTGGTTCGGCAGATCACCCAGATCACGGCCGAGTTGCAGGCCGTCCTGCGAGTCGCGGATCGCGCCGACGTAGTCATGGGTCAGTCCCCGTACGTGCCCGAGCATGCCCAGGGTGGCGACCTGACCGGGCAGGTTGCCCAGATCACGGAACAGCCGCAGCGCCTCGCTCAGATCACGCACCGCGCCCGGATAGTCGCCGATCATCGAGCGCGCATATCCCAGCTGGCTGAGGATGGCGGCTTCACCCCGTTGATCGCCCAGTTCACGGTGCAGGTGCAGGGCCTCGTGCAGATCGTGCACCGCGCCCGGCGCGTCCCCGATTCCCATCCGCGTCTGCCCCAGCACGTTCAGGGCATTGGCCTGACCACGCGCATTGCCCAGATCACGGAAGAGCCGTAGTGCCTCTTCCAGGGCATGTACTGCGCCCGGGTTGTCACCGGTGAGTCTGTGCACGCCTCCGAGGTAAGTCAGCGCGTTGGCCTGACCGAGCCGGTCGTCCAGATCGCGGTACAGCGCGAGGGCCTCATGGAGGTCGCGACTCGCTGCGGACAGATCGCCGACCATGAACCGCGCGTGCCCGGAATGTATCAGGGCGCGGGCTCGGCCTGGGCGGTCGCCGAGGCGTTCGGCGAGCTCTGCGGCGGTGCCGTGCAGGGCGACTGCGTCGGCCCACGGACCGTCGGTGCGCAGCAGGGTGGCCAGTGAGGCGGTGAGCGCGACGGTGCGACGGTGATCCGCGTAAACAGCGGTGTGCCGCAGAACGGCGAGCAGGTTGGCCCGCTCGGCGCGCAGCCACGTCCACGCTGCCGCGGGGTCGGCGAGAGCGAGGGCGTGCGCCGGTGGCTCGCCGTCGGCTGCGTCGGCTGCGGGCCGGGGGTAGCGGGCGATCAGGGCGTCGGCGCGGTCGGCGGTGCGCAGGTAGTGGTCAAGCAGCCGGTCCAGGGCGATCTGGCGGTCGGCGGCGGGGTCCTGGTCGGCCAAGGCGTGTGCGTGGGCACGCAGCAGATCGTGCAACCGGTAGCGGCCCGGGGCGTACGTGGTGAGCAGGCTCTGGTCGACCAGGTCCTCCAGCAGGCCGGCGGCGGCGGCCGGTTCGGTACCGGTCAGGGCTGCGGCGGCGTGCGCGTCGAAATCCGGGCCGGGGATCGTCCCGATCCGGCGGAAGAGCAGCCGGCGAGCCTCGTCGAGGCCGTCATATGAGAGGTCGAATACGGTACCCAGGTCGCGCTCCCCGTCCGAGAGCGTCGTGACGAGCCACCGACGGTCGCGCAGCAGTTCGGCCAAGTGCTCCAAGCTCCAGGCGGGACGGTGGCGCAGCAGCGAGGCGGCGATGCGCAGCGCGAGGGGCAGCGACCCGCACAGCTCGGCGATCCGGACCGCGACGGGGTCAGCCGCCGGGAAGCGATCCGGACCGGCCATGGCGCGCAGCAGCGCGACCGCGTCCGCCTGCGGCAGCACATCCAGCGACAGGATGTGAGTGTCGTCCAGGCCCCGCAGCCGTCGGCGGCTGGTGACCAGCACCAGGCATCCGGCGCCGCCGGGCAGCAGCGGGCGGACCTGCGCCTCGCTGACGGCATTGTCCAGCACGATCAGGGTTCTGGAATCGGCCAGACGCTGCCGGTAGAGCGCGGCGCGCTCCTCCACATCCTTCGGAATCCGCTCGGCCGGTACGCCCAGGGTGCGCAGGAACCAGTCCAGCACTTCACCTGCCGTCCTCGGCTCATGGCCCCGGGTGTAGCCGTGAAGGTCGGCGAAGAGCTGTCCGTCGGGGAACTTCTGCGCCAACCGGTGCGCGGCGTGGACCGCGAGCGCGGTCTTCCCGATCCCGGCCATCCCGTCGATCGCTGAGATCACCACGGTGCCCCCGGTCGCGCTCGCCTGTTCCAGCAGTCCGGTGACCAGGTCCGATTCGGCCTGCCGGCCGGTGAAATACCGTGCCGCCGACGGAAGCTGACGGGGAATCGAGGGCGCGTCCGTTCCCGGTGCCGTCCGCGGTCCTGTCGTCGGTCCTGTTCCCGGTCCTGCCGCGCCACTCCCATCGGCGTCCGGCAGGACGAACGGGACGCCGTCCGCGGCGAGGATGCGTTCGTGCAGGTCCTGTAGCTCGGGCCCGGGTTCGACGCCCAGTTCGTCGATCAGCACGTTGCGCGCGTCCCGATAGGCCGCCAGCGCCTCGGCCCGCCGACCGGTCAGCGCCAGGGCGGCCATGAGCTGGGCGTGGAAGCGCTCGCGCAACGGGTGCCGGGCCGTCTGTTCGCGCAACTGCGGCACCAGGTGCTCGGCGTGTCCGAGGTTCAGTTCGGCCTCGATGCGCCACTCCACGACCTGGAGGCGGTCCCGTTCCAGGCGTGGCAGCCACTGCTCGTGCAGCGCTTGGCTCGGCGCGTCGATCAGGGGCGTGCCGCGCCACAGGGCCAGCGCCCGGGCCGCGGCGGCGGAAGCGTCGGCCCAGGCGTACGCGCGGACGGCGGCACCGGTGGCGCGGCACAGGGCCGCGAAGACCAGGGCGTCCAGTTCGTTCTCGTCGATCTCGATGAGATAGCCCAGATCCCGCGTCACCACCCGTGACGCCACCCGCGCTCCGAGGCCCTGGCGCAGCCGCATCACGTAGGTGCGCAGCGTGGCCACGGCGCCGGGCGGCGGCACGCCGTCCCACACGATCTCAGCCAACTGCTCCCCCGGCACCGGCTGATTGGCGTGCGCCAGCAACATGCCCAGCACAGTACGCTGCCGCACCCCCGCCACCGACCGCGTCACGTCCCGGTCGACGACACGCATCGGACCGAGGATCTCAAACCACATACTCCCTGCCCTTCCCGCCCCGCGTCCCACGCCGGCTGCCCGGTCCGCCCCCGCCTCGTCAGGCGACTGTGACGGAAGTGTGACGCACCCGCCCAACTCTAGACCGTGGGCGTCGCAGGGTACGGAAACCGGCCGTTTCCCCTCCTATCGCAGCCTCCTGGCTTCACACGCTGGAGACGCCAGGTCGGACGCTCGTCCGTCGCCGCGCCCGATCGCGACGCCGTCGATTCGAGGAGGACAGAGCCCGTGGAGTTCGGCATCCTCGGCCCGGTGGAGGCGTGGGCGGGCGGCGGCAATGTCGTCGCGCTCGGCTCGGCGAAGGTACGGTGCGTCCTGGCGGTGCTGCTGCGCGTGCCGGGGACGCCGGTCAGCCGGGAGGCCCTGGTGGACCGCGTGTGGGGCGACCGGGTACCCGGCACGTCCGTGCGGTACAAGTACGTGGGCCGGCTCCGGGCCGCGCTGGAGCCCCACGGCGTCGGCCTCGTCTCCCGGGACGGGGGCTACCTGCTCGCGGCGCGGGCCGAGCAGGTGGACATGCACCGGTTCCGCAACGCGGTCGCGCAAGGGCGTGCGGCACTGGCCGACGGCTCACTCGGCGCGGCCTGCCGGTTCATCGTGGACGGCCTGGCGCAGTGGCGCGGCCCGGCCGTCGCCGGGCTCACCGGGCCCTGGGCCGAACTGTTCCGCGACCAGCTGGAGCGCGAGCGGCGGGACGCGCGGGTGCTGCTCGCGCGCTGCCTGCTGGACCTCGACCGCGTCGAGGAGGCGCTGGACCTGCTGGCCGAGTGGCTGGTCGACTATCCGGTCGACGAGGACGTGATCGGTCTGCACGTGCTGGCACTGCACCGCTGCGGACGGCGCGCCGACGCGCTGTCTTCCTACCAGCACGCCGTCGACAGGCTGGGCCGGTCGCTCGGGATCGGACCCGACGACCGGCTGGTACAGCTCGGCCGCCGGATCCGTGCCCACGACCGCGACCACGCGGCGGCCGAGGCGCGGCTGCCGCGATCGGTGGCGCGACTTCCACACTGACTTCCACTCGCGGTTCCCGCCCGGCTGCAACAGCGGATCAGCACCCTTGGAATAAGGCTGGAGGACCCCCGCCTCCGGCGCGCATCTCAAGTACCGAAGGAGCAGACATGAAGAAGGTCAAGGTCCGCAAGGTCGGCCCAGTCCGCCTCACCAGCGCGGGCGCCGCGCTCTACAACGCGAGCTGTGGCGGCGGCGGTATCACCGTCCGCATCGGCTAGATCCGCACCCTTTGCAGCAAGGCCGGAGGACACCCGTCTCCGGCACGCCCCTGACATACCGAAGGAGCAGACGTGAAGAAGGTCAAGGTCCGCAAGGTCGGCCCGGTCCGCCTGACCAGCACGGGCGCCGCGCTCTACAACCCGAGCTGCGGCGGCATCGGCGTCAAGGTCCGCATCGGCTAGTTGATCCATCCGGCCGACGAGCCGAGCCCGCGTGCGGCACCTCCGCGCGCGGGCGCCGAACCGCCGACAGCGAGAGAGAAGACGACGAGCGCCGTGCCCGACCCGAACCGCATCCTGCTGCACCACCTCACCTTCGTCCCCGAAGGAGAGGAGGTCCTCGTGGGCCGCCCGGACACCGAGACGTACGCCGTCATGCCCGCCGACGGCGCCGGGTTCCTGGAGCGGCTCGACACGTCGACGATCCCTGAGGCCGTCGCCTGGTACGAGCGGACCTACCGGGAGACCCTGGACGTCGAGGAGTTCCTGGAGGATCTGCGTGACCTGGGATTCGTGCGCGCGCCCGGCGAGCCCCGGGCCGAGCCCGCGCCGGTCCGGCCGGGGCGGTGGGCCGCCGCGCTGTTCTCACGCCCGGCCTGGGTGCTCTACGCGGCGCTGTTCGCCGGCGCGGTCGCGGCGATCATCCGCCTGCCGGCGGTCCGCCCGACGCCGGGCCACGTCTTCTTCGGCAGCTCCCTGATCCTGGTCACCCTGGTCCTGCTGGCCGTCGAGCTCCCGCTGATCGGGCTGCACGAGACGTTCCACGTGCTGGCCGCGCGCCGACGGGGCGTCGCCGGCCGGCTCAGCCTCGGCCACCGGCTCTACTTCATCGTCTTCCAGACGACCATGACAGGCATCTACAGCCTGCCGCGCCGCAAGCGGGTCCTGCCGTTCGCGGCCGGGATGATCTGCGACGCACTCGTCTTCTCGGTCCTCGTCCTGGCCGCCGCAGCCGACGACGCGGCGCACCCGGGCCTGACGTACTTCGGCCGGATCGCCGTGGCCAGCGCTTATCTCACCGCGCTGCGGTTCACCTGGCAGTTCCTGGTCTTCACGGAGACCGACGGCCAGCACCTGCTCTCGCTGCTGCTGGGCAGCACCGATCTCAATGGTCTGACCAAGGCGTACCTGCGCTCCCTGTGGCGCTCGCGGCCGACGCGGTCCCACTCGGAACGCAGCGCGTCCGAACACAGCACGTCCAAACACAGCGCCTCCGAACAGCGTGCCTCCGAACGCAGCGCGTCGGAGCACGACGCGGCGGTCATGCGCTGGTTCGGCCCGCTGGCCACGGCCCTGGTCGCGGCGGCGCTCGCCGCCGGCGTGTACGGCTCCGCCGGCCTGATCTCGAACTACGTTTCCCGGGTCCGGGACGCACTGAGGAGCGGCTCGGCCACCGCGGGCTTCTGGGACGCCACCTCCTCAGTCCTCATATTCACGAGCCAGATCGCCGTCGTCCTCCTGCTCGCCGCGCGGGACCGACTGCGCGCCGCCCGGCAGAAAGGCCGCCCGTCATGAGCATGCACGTCTCCCACCTGTCAGTCGTCGGCGAACAGCGCGGCATCCGCGAAGCGGCGGTCCGGCGCAGTGGGCCCTGGGACGTCGCAGTGAACTGCCATCGTCGGCTGCGCGGCCCGTACAGCGGCCTGGGCGAGGTGCTTCGCGTCCTCGTTCCGGAGGCCTATCGCCGGCTGCCCGAGGTGGTCGCCGACAAGCGCGTGGCCATCCTGTGCGTCGCACCCGACCTGGCGGCGGCGATCGGTTCAGCGCCGATGACGCTGACGCAGCAGGCCAGGGACCAGGAGCGCACCCGCTGGTACTCTCCGCTGCGGACGCGCAGGATCAGCAACGACATCTTGCAGCTCCTGATCGCGCTCGCGCAGGCGTCACCGGCCGGGACGCTGTCATTGTTCTTCGATACCGTCCACGAGGCCGATCACACCGACCGGGAGTTCCTGGCGATCGCGCTGCGCCGGCTCGACCCGCGGATCGTCCGCCTGGCCGTGGGCCACGCGGCGGGCTGCGTGTTCGGCGACCTGGCGACGCAGCTCGAAACCCGTACCGAGGCAGTCATCTGCGACGCACCGCCCGAGACCGCCGATGACGAGACAGGCGCCCCGACGGCTGACGAACTTGCGCTGCGTGCCCGCGCGTTCGTCGACGGCGACGGTGTCGGCGACGAGCCCGCCGAGCTGGCCGCTTATCAGGAGCTTGACCCGGAGCTGCGCGCGCGGTACCACGACCGGCGAGCCGCCGAGTTGGAGGCGGCCGGGGCGTTCGGGCCGACGCTGGGCGCCCTCCCCTACCACCGCCGTAATGGGGCGGAACGAGCGGAGAAAGCGTGGCCCGCGGTGATGCGAGCCGAGCAGTACTGCATGGACGTCGGTCTCTACCATGCGGCGCTCGAACTACAGGACGCCATGGCCGCGCTCCTGGAAGAGCTGCCCGTCGAAGACCCCGACGAAGCCGAGTACTACATCGCCATCCACCGCGGCCAGGTCTTGGGCGTCCTCGACCGGCAGGACGAGGCGCACGCGGCGTATATCCGCGCCCTGGGTCACGCGACGCACCCGGAGCAGGTCATGATCCTGCATTACAACCTCGGGATGCTCTACACGCGCCACAACCGCCCCGAGAACAAGGACCACCTGCTGGCCAAGGCCCACCTCAACACGTCGGTGGCCATCGCGTCACGCCTCGACGATCCCGCGGACCAGGCCTTCTACACGGTGTTCATGGGCAACGGGCTGGCCCTGGCCGATGTCCACCTGGGCGACCTCGCCGGCGCGCTGCGGCTCGTCGACGAGGGCCTGGGCCGCCTGGACTGCGAGCTCGAACAGTCAAAACACCTGCTGCACCGGTCGGTACTGCGTCACAACCGCGCACAGGTGCTGTCCGCACTCGGGCACGCCGACAAGGCGATGGCCGACCTCGACGCACTGGTCGAGATCGACCCCTACCACCAGGAATACCACTTCGACCGCGGCAACGCCCGCAGGATGGCCGGCGACCTCGAAGGCGCGCTGGCCGACTACGACCGCGCGCTGGCACTCGGCGTGCCGTTCCCGGAACTGTTCCACAA